>JBDTUL010000039.1:0-19714 GCA_040007735.1 Gammaproteobacteria bacterium
GGCGCCAAGGGCAGCTTTATGAAACCCATCAACCGCCGCCCGCGTCTCGGCAACCAAGCAAAGGTGCATGGAACTCGCAGCCTTCCCCTCGCTGATCCAGAAAAAAGGTTTGCCGGCGGCGCCGAGCCCAGTGTGGTCACTCGAGTGCCCCGTGACAGCTTTCGGCACTTCCATCACCACCGAGATACCGAGAGGCGCGAGGGCCTTCAGGTAAAACGCCTTCGAAGCCGCATGGTCCTGAACCGAAAACCCGAGATGATCGATCATGTGTGAGACAACCTTTACTGTTCCAGGCCTCGCAGCCAATGCTCGAATCTACATCGAAAAGAGGGGCGAGTGCCTTCCCTCATGCGCGAGCAGCCACCGCTTGCGCTCGAGCCCGCCGCCATAGCCCGTGAGCGAGCCATTGGCGCCAATGACCCGATGGCACGGAATGATCACAGGCACCGGGTTCGACCCATTGGCCAGCCCCACCGCTCGCATGGCGTTCGCGTTGCCGAGTTGTCGCGCAAGCTCGCCGTAACTGATTGTCTGCCCCGCGGGAATCTTTCGCAGCGCTGACCAGACAGCCTGCTGGAACCGCGTTCCATCGGCTTGGCAAACGATAGCGTCCAGCGTATTGAGGTTGCCCTCGAAATAATCAGTGAGCGCGCGTGTCACCGCTACGGGCGCGGTACCCCATTGAATGATGGATTGCTTCGCGCACTGGGTGAGCAGATGACGCGTAGTGCGCGCTTCGTCGCCATCCAAATCGATTGCGCGTACGCGGCTGGCCGCGTCGGTGGCGAGCAGGAAATGGCCGATGGGCGTGACGAGGCGGTCGAGGGTGAACGTTTCGGTTGGCGGGCTGGCGGGGGGCATGCGCAATCATGGCGCAGTGCCGGCAAATCTGCACATTCACCGCAGGCACAGCGATGGGTTGTGCGCATCGCATGCATCACTCTTGCGCTTGCGACGGGCGCGTCCGGCCGTAAACCTGTAGATGCCCCCGGACGGTGTACCAGGGCGCGTCCCCGTCGCTTCAAAAAGGTGTTCCGCGCCGGTCGATCGCATGCGCAGCCTGTGCGGAGGGAGCGGGCCGAGCCGTCGCGAGTCGATCGGCGCGGAGCGGCGCCAGGAACGGCAAAAGTGCTCGGAGGGTCGAGGATGATCGAATCACGCAAATCGAACGGCGCATCGCGTTCCTTCACGGCAGTCATCCATCGCTGCCAGGAGACACATCTATATATGGCGTACGTTCCGGGTTTCCCGGGCGCGTATACGCAGGCAGATTCGCTAGATCAATTGTGTGCGAACCTGCGCGATGTCATCGTGCTGCTGCTGGAGAATGGGGGCGCGCGAATCAACTCCGAATTCGTCGGTGTTCAAACCGTGGCGGTCGCGCGATAGACGCCGCCCGCGTAAGTAGAGAGAACTGCAATGGCGTCACGCAAGAGAAAAGCGAAGCGAACCAGGCCAGGCACCCCCGCGCTGAGGAAAGTAACGCTGCAAAGCCGTGTTGCACCTGGCGCTGTGTACAAGCGAGTGTGCGAGATCGCGCTCGCACTTCCCGGTGTGGAACAGTCCACCTCGTATGGCACGCCTTCGCTCAAGGTGAAAGGCAAGATCATGTCGCGCCTGCGTACGGAAGCCGAAGGTGCTCTCGCGCTCCGCTGCGATTTCCTGGATCGCCAGATCCTGCTGCAGGCCGATCCCGAGGCTTTCTTCCTGACGGATCACTATCTGAACTATCCCATGGTGCTCGTCCGCCTCGACAAGGTGAGGCGCAGCGCCTTGCCCGACCTCATCGAACGCGCGTGGCGCATGGTCGCGCCGCCCCGGCTGGTCACGGAGTACGACCGCAAACGGAAAACGTAACAAGGCGGACATAAGGCTTTCATCGCTGTCGAACATAGTGCGCGCTGCATTGCCCAGACGCAGAAGGTGCACCATGGCGCGCAAGTTGGATCACATCGAGCTTCCTCGCAGACGCTTCCTCAAGAACGCCACGTTGAGCGGCGTCGCGCTCACCAGCGGAATCGCAGGCATTCTGTATTCGCGGCGAGCGCCAGCCGTCATAGCAGCCGACAGCACGCGCCCCATGGCCGCATGGGGTTTGCAGACCGGCGATGTTCTCAACGATCGCGCCATCATCTGGAGTCGCTCCGACAAGCCGGCACGGCTGATCGTCGAGTGGTCTCGCGATGAATCGTTCACGCACAGCGTCGCGGTTCGCGGGCCGCACGCCACTGAGGTCAGTGACTTCACGGCACGCGTGGACCTCACCGGCCTGCCTGCCGATGCCGAGGTCTTTCTTCGCGTCTCCTTCGAAAGCCTGGATGCCGCGCGGGTGCGCAGCGAGCCGGTCGTCGGGCACTTCCGAACGGCCCCCGCCAGGCGGCGCGACATCCGCTTCGTGTGGTCGGGCGATACCGTCGGCCAGGGCTGGGGCATCGACCTCAATTTCGGCGGCATGAAGATCTACGAGGCCATGCGCCAGGTGCGGCCGGATTTCTTCATCCACTCCGGCGACACCATCTATGCCGATGGTCCGCTCACCGAGCGCGTGACCGACGCCTCCGGCAAAGTCATCTGGACCAACGCGTTTCTCGATGAGGTGCCGGAAAAGCGCAAGGTCGCCGAGACCTTGCAGGAATACCGGCGCCATCATCTCTACAACCGCTACGACGCCAACGTGCAGCGCTTCTCCTCAGAGGTGCCGCAGTTGTGGCAGTGGGACGACCACGAGGTCGTCAACAACTGGTCCGACAGTAAAGTGCTCCCCGCGGCATATGCGGAGAAGCAGGTGCGCGCGCTTGCGGCTAATGCCACGAACGCATTCCTCGAGTATTCGCCGATGCGCTGGCACTCGCAGGTGGAAAGCGAGCGCGTGTATCGCCACATCCCCTATGGGCGCGACCTCGACGTGTTCATGCTCGACATGCGCAGCTACCGCGGTCCGAACAGCTTCAACCGCCAGACCCAGGCCGGCGGCACGGATACTGCCTTCCTCGGCCGCGCGCAGATCGCCTGGCTGAAGCAGAAGTTGCGGCAGTCCCGCGCCACCTGGAAAGTCATCGCGGCGGATATGCCTATCGGCCTGCTGGTGCCGGACGGCAATGATGCCGAGGGCCGCGCGCAGTTCGAAGCCATCGCCAACGGAGACGGTCCGGTGCTCGGCCGCGAGTTCGAGATCGCCGACCTGCTTCGCTTCATGAAGCGCGAAGGCATCGTCAACACCGTGTGGCTCACCGCGGACGTGCACTACTGCGCGGCGCATTTCTACGATCCCAACAAGGCGCAGTTCCAGGACTTCGACCCGTTCTGGGAATTTGTCTCGGGGCCGCTGCATGCCGGCAGCTTCGGGCCGAACGCGCTCGACAACACTTTCGGTCCGCGTGTCGTGTTCCAGAAGGCCCCGCCGGTGGCCAACACGCCTCCGAGCGGCGGCTACCAGTTCTTCGGTCAGGTGGACATCGACGAGCGCAGCAAGGACATGGTCGTTGCGCTCAAAGACATCAATGGTGTGTCGGTGTTCTCCACGCGGCTGCGCGCGCGGCCGCCGCGTGGGCGCCCGCGTTGGGAGTGGGACGACGAATAGGGAGGCGAGGTGAGCGCCGCAGAGGGACCTGCGGCGCTCACCTCACTGCGATGTTCGAACGTACCGGCCACTCACGCATGAGCGGTGGGCGATGGGGGAGTACTTCGACCAGTCCTCGAGCGTGAGAAGGCCCAGCCAGATCTCGTTGCTCCACGCCGGTGCTCCCGTCTCGCTGTTCACCGCCACCCACAGGGGCGCCTCGGAGCAATACGAGCGCTTGTTGGCGTTCTTCTTGAAGTAGGGCGCGGAGTTCTTCACCCGGTACACGGAGGCGCCCGCCAGGTCGTTTCCGGCCGTGTCGGGCATCTGCCCCACGTACTGGAGTTTCATCTCGCCTTCGAGCGCGCCGAGCCGCATCTTCGTGTTACTGAGCTCCAGCTCACCGAGCGGCTGCAGGTCTTCGCTGACCGGCACGTAGGCTTGTGCGGGAAGGCGGGGAGGGGTGGAACAGGCGGTCAGCAGACACACCATGAGAGTGGCGGCTGCGCGGACTGGAGATGGGCTCATCAGCGGGTTCTCGCTCCTGCTAAACCGTTTGAGACTTTTGCCTTGGGGATTGTAGTGCAGGGCACTTGCTTGCGCTGACTTGACCTGAGGGCCCCTGCCGTGGGAGTTAAGGCGCCGAAATGGAACCCTATTTCCTCGCGCCCCACGTCTATACCTGCGTCACCGACGATCATGTGGTGCTGCTGGATCTGCGCCGGGACAAGTATGTCGGCGTCAGCCGCGACCAGATGGCGAGTCTCGAGCAGCGGGTAAAGGGGTGGCCGTTTCACAGCGTGACGACTCTGGCGGAGGGCGCAGACGGCAAAGCGAAGTCCGGGCGGTCTGACGCCCTGCTTGCCAAGATGGTCGCGGCCGGCATGCTCACGACCGACGCGGCGGTCGGCAAGGACGCTTCCCCCATAGCTGTGCCACGTCCGGAGGCCGCTTTGGTGGAAGACGACCTCGAAACTCAGCCGCGCGTCACGTTCACCCACGCGTTTCGGTTCCTGCGCGCATCCGCGATGGAAACGCTCGAGATGAAATTGCGCTCCATAGAATCTGTGATGACTCGCGTAAGGGCGCACAAGGCACGCCGTCGCGCGAACACTTCCGTGCCCCTGGACCTGGTGACGGCGCGCGCCGCTGTGGGCGCGTTCATTCGCCTGCGGCCGCTGCTCTTCGGCGCGCAGGATGCCTGCCTGTACGATTCACTCGCGCTCGTTCGCTACCTTTCGTACTACGGCATCTTTCCTGAATGCGTCATCGGCGTGCAGACCGGGCCTTTCGTTGCGCACTGCTGGGTGCAGGAGGGCACGGTCATTTTCAACGACGCCCCCGAGTACATTCGCCGCTACACGCCGATCCTGGCCGTCTGATCGCGGGCGGCTCTGCGTGTTCCGATACGTTGCGTTCGTCTGGAACGATGCAGACCCCGATGCGCGGAACGGAGCGCGCACGCTTGCCGAGCGTTTGCAGGCCAGCCCGGCCGTTTGGCAGAGCGTGTTCGCCGGCCACGGGCTGCAGGTGTTCTGCACTGACGTGCGCCCGGGTTCGAGTGAGCCTTACCGGCTTCAGGGTGGCGCGGGCGTCGTCGTCGGAAAATTATTCGCTACCTCCGCAGACGGTAGTTCCACCGCCGCCCCACTGACGCTCGGCGAAGCGGAATCGTCCGCCATTCTCGCGAGCGCCGGTCGCAGGCTCGTCGACCGGTACTGGGGGCGTTATGTCGCCTTCCTTCAGGACTCCGCAGCGAGTTGGGTCTTGCTCGATCCCACTGGCGTTCTGCCATGTTTCAACACGCGCCTCTGTGGCGTGGACGTCTTCTTCTCTCACATGGCGGAAGGCGCGCAGCTTGGCGGCGCAGGGGCGTTCTCCGTGAACTGGAAGTACGTTGCTGCCGTCATTTGCCAGCAGCGGTTGCAGGTCCACGCCACCGGGCTCAATGAAGTCTCGCAAGTGCTGGGCGGTGAATGCGTCGAGCTGCGCCAAGGCGTGATCGCGCGGCAGTTCTACTGGAACCTGCTGAAGATTGCCGACTCGGACCGGGTTGACGACGCGGTTGAGGCGGCCCGGCTGCTGCGCGACCAGACGCGGGATTGCGTGCACGCCTGGGCGTCGGGCTATCCCGGCATCGTCCACCTTCTGTCGGGCGGGCTCGACTCATCGATCGTGTTCGCCTTGATGAAGGACGCGCCGTCGCGGCCGCGAATCACCTGTCTCAATTTCCATTCGCCGGGTAGCAACTCGGACGAGCGCGGCTATGCGCGCCTTGCAGCCGCCGGGACCGATTGCGAAGTGCTTGAAAGGCCACGGAAAACGGATGCCACCCTGAGGTCAATGCTGGAGGTGCAGACCTCATGCATCCCCACCGACTACTTCTTTTATCTCGAGGGCGGCGCCCGGATCGAAGCGCAGGTAGCCGACGAGTGCGGGGCAACAGGCGTTTTTTCAGGTGCGGGGGGAGATCAGCTTTTCTATCAGGCGCGCGCACGATACGCGGCCGGCGATTTTCTCTCCGCACACGGCCCGGGGCCTGCGCTGTTCACCGTGGCGCTGGATGCCGCGCGCGTCGACCGGCTCTCTGTCTGGAGCGTGCTGCGAGAAGCTGCTCTGCACGGATGGCTGCGGCGACGCTGGACTGTGGCGAGCGAAACGGGTCTTCATCAAACGCTCATTCGCGGCGATGTGGTACATGACATAAGCCGGGATGCCAGCCTGGTGCACCCTGCGTTTCACGCGCCGGGCAACGCACCAAGCGGCAAGTTATGGCACGCCTATCAGCTGCTGTTTCCACCGGACTTCTATAACCCGCTGGGAGCGGAGTCCGCGCCCGAATCGGTGGCGCCGCTGTTCTCGCAGCCCCTGCTCGCGCTGGTGATGCGCATCCCTACGTGGCTGCTGACAGCGGGAGGTTGGGACCGCGCACTCGCCCGGCGTGCCTTCCAGCACGATGTCCCGCGCGCGATCGTCACCCGGCGAACCAAAGGGGGGCGTGAGGAACACGCGAAGGCAATTTTCGTGCGGGATATCGGCTTTGCGCGCGAGATGCTGCTCGACGGAGGTCTCGTCCGCGAGCGCATCCTGGATGCTGCTCAGGTTGCCGACGTGCTCTCTGGCCGCCCGACGCGCACGCTGACCGGCAACCCTGAACTGTTCGGCTGTCTGAGCGTGGAGTCCTGGTTGCGCCGCTGGTGACCCGACTATGTGAGAGCGTCAAGTAAGGGGTTTCCGTTACTGGGAAAGAGAGGAATATTTCCGTAGTAAGGCTCGCTTGAATGCCGGACTACGTGGCAGACTTCGCTCGCGCGCGTCAAGCCAACAAAGGAAGTCGGCAGCCAAGGGGGTAGCGGACGCATGGAAATCGGGACTTCGCGGCGGCATCCACAGGGAGTCGTGAAAGCTCTTCTGGTTCTGCTTGCGGCGAGCTTTTGCAGCTCGGCGGCGTGGGCGGCTGCCCCGAAGGCGCATTTCGACATTCCCGCCGGCGATGCTTCGGAAACCCTGCGTCGTCTCGCACAGCTGCTCGCCCAGTCCAAAGTCGAAATTCTCTACATCACGAGTGCCGTGCGCGGCTATCAGACGCACGCCGTGTCCGGTGAAATCGACGCACCCACCGCGGTGCACCAGATGCTCGACGGCACCGGTCTCGATTTCGAGTTCGAGAACGACGATACGTTTGTGTCCGTCAAGCCCCACGCAGTCGTCGAGATGGCCGAGCCTGCCACGCCGCCCGAGCGGTTGGCCGTTGCCTCCGTCCGCAATGTGCGCGCGGATACGTTCGAAGCAACCAAGCGCACCCTGGGTGGTGAGCCGGAGCTTGAAGAGGTGGTGATCACCGGCACGCTGCTCCACGGCGTGCTCGACATCATGTCGCCGCTCACGTTCGTCACAAAGCGCGAATTGAAGAGAAGTGGTTACGCCACCGTGCAGGATGCGTTGCAGGCGCTACCCGTCAATTTTGGTGGCGGGCCAAGTGAGGATTTCAGTTCGGTCGGCAACTTCGGCCGCGGCGTTTCGGCGAATCTGCGCGGGCTGGGGTCGGGGGCCACTCTCGTGCTCGTCGATGGTCGCCGCCAGCCGTTTTCCGGCATGCAGGGCGATTTCGTCGATATCTCCAATATTCCGTGGAGTGCCGTCGAGCGTATCGAGGTGCTGCCCGATGGCGCTTCGGCTCTCTATGGTTCGGATGCCATCGCGGGCGTAGTCAACGTGATCATGCGCAAGGACTTCTCCGGGGCCGAGTCGCAGGTGCGATTCGGCGGAGCGCCCGGCGGGGGTGACGAGAAGCTCATCTCCCAGCTATGGGGCGACTCCTGGGCGGGCGGCAACTTCATGCTGTCTTACCAGTATTCCAAGCGGACGGGCCTTGACGCTGCCAGCAGGGCGTACGCCGCGAACGCAGACAAGCGCGCACTGGGAGGCACGGACCATCGCAGCTTCAACAGCAGTCCAGGGAACATCCTCGATCCCTTCACCGCGCTCCCCACTTACGGGATTCCCGGCGGCCAGAACGGCGATTCGCTCTCGGTGTCCGATCTTCGCCTGGATGACATCAACCGGCAGAATCGGTTCGCGGACTACCAGCTGCTGCCGGACAGGCAAACGCACAGTGTGTATTTCAACGGGTCGCAGAAACTCGGCGAGGCCGTGGAGCTTTTTTCCGAAGGGCGTTACAGCAAGCGTGACATCAGCCAGCAACTGTTCGCCTCCGATCGGGTGCTCCTGGTGCCCTCCAGCAACCCGTTCGTAGTCAACCCCTATGCGGGGATGCCGTACGTCCTGGTGGGCTACAGTTTTCTCGACGACCTCGGCCCGGTGGAAATCGATACCGCGACGGAGGCCTTCGGGGGAACGCTCGGCCTCAAGACCAGACTCTCCGAGGGCTGGCGGCTCACGGTCTCCGGTTCTTATGGGCGGGACGGCACCAACTACTTCGGCTATAACCAGCCCGATCCGGACCTGTTGAATACGGCATTGGAAAGCACCGATCCGGAAACTGCATTCAACGTATTCGGCGCAGGCACGCACAACAGCCGTGCGACCCTCGATACCATCAGAGCGGTTCAGCACGAACGCGCCTTTTCCACCGTTACCTCGGGTACCGCCGTGGCGGATGGTGAGGCCCTAAGGCTTCCCACGGGAGCCATGAGACTTGCGGTGGGTATCGAATGGCGCAAGGAGGGGCTTGCCTTCCAGGCGCCTGTCGCGGTGGGCTTCGATCGCTCCGTGGCCTCCGCGTTCGCGGAGCTTTCGATTCCGATCATCGGCGATGCCAGCGATTCCCTTGCGACGCCGCGCCTCGAGTTGTCACTCGCGGGCCGTTACGAGAGTTACAGCGACTTCGGGCAGACATCCAATCCGAAGATCGGGCTGCGCTTCGCGCCCTCGGAAGCCGTTAAGGTACGCACGAGTTGGGGAACGTCCTTCAGAGCGCCAAAGCTGGTCGATGTTTACGACACGTCTCACAATCTCGCCCTGCTGGCGCCGCTGCAGGACCCCAATGCAGAGTCGGGCAGCTCACTCGTTCTCGTCGAACAGGGCAGCAATGCCGACTTGCGCCAGGAAACGGCGACCACGTGGACGGCGGGGCTCGATTTCGCGCCGCCCGGGGTGCCCGGGCTCACGATGTCGCTCACGTATTACGCAATCGATTACGAGCATCGCATTCTCACCCCCAGCCCGGGGTCGCCGTTCGACATCCTCCTGCAGGAGGCGCAGTGGAGCACGGTCATCGCGCGAAATCCCTCCCAGGCCGAGGTCAATGCCATTTGCGACAGCGCCGTCTTCAGGGGCTCGGTCGACCAGTGCAAGGGCGTGCCGGTGGCCGCGATCGTCGACTACAGGGTGCGAAACCTGGCTGCCACGCGGGTGCGGGGGCTCGATCTGAGAATCGATCGCACGCTCGATACGCAGTTCGGCAAGCTCGCCTTCAACCTGAATGGTGGATACATCCTTCGGTTCGATCAGGCGGTTTCGGATACCTCGTCGATGATCAACATCGTGGATACGGTGGGCAATCCGAGTTCGCTGCGGCTTCGGGGCACCGCCGAGTGGTACCAGCACGATTGGGACAGGCCCGGGTTTGGTGCCAGCCTGGTGGTCGATCACACTGGCGGTTACCGGGATACGGAGACACTGGTGCAGCGTGGTGTCGATTCACTCACCACGTTCGATGTTCGGGTGGGCTATCGGACGCCGACGGGGAATGGATTTCTGGACTCGGTCGAGCTGGGGCTGAATGCCGCCAACGTATTCAATAGCTCGCCGCCGTTCGTGGACCGGGAAATCGGTTACGACTTCCAGAACACAGAGCCCTACGGACGCATGCTGAGCCTTACCGTACAGAAGAACTGGTAGTTCCCGAATCGGCGGGCGGCGCTTACGCACCGCACGCCGGCTCGTCCAGGACTAGCCCCAAAGACCAAGGGAACCGCCGTCATAGAAACGGCCCCATCCACCCTTCGTATCCGTCGACACCTCGCCCAGCTCGACGAGTTCGCAAGCTTCCGTGCTCTCTTCGTTGTTGTACTCAGCTGCGACCGTTACATCGTTCATCCGTCGTTACTCCACAAACTATCGAACGCGGTGGAGATAGCAGTTGTCGGATGTACACGTCAATGAGTTCGAAGCGCGACGACGCAACGGTGAACCGAAGGGAGTGATTCTTTGCAGGTGCAACGATGCAAGTCATCGACTTATGCGCTACGAACGCACATGCATAGGCATCCGAACTAACCAGAAATGATCTCGGTCCGTTTCAGGAGCGACTGTCGCCCCTACCCCAGTTCCATCCGCACGGTGGTCGCCGCAGCCCTTCTTCAAGGGGAGGTCCTTCCCTGCTCTGGTCTTAGAGAGGCAGAGGAAGGAAAGACCGGACGATGGGAACCGTTACTTACGTCATGCAGTCGCGCGGCAGCTCAGCGGAGTTCGTGAGCCGGCTTTCGCGTGCGCATGGCACGCAGCTGCTGCGGTTCCTGGAGCGGATGCTCGGCAGGCGAGACCTGGCCGAGGACGTGGCTCAGGAGGCCTACCTGAAGCTCTACCGGCTGATCCGCCCGGATGAAGTGAACTCCCCCCGCGCTCTGCTCTTCGATGTGGCGACCAAGCTCGCCATCGATCGGCTGCGCCAGGCGCGCATCGAAGCCGCGGCCGTCGCCGGCGCCCCGTCGGAGATGAACAACGTGCCCGATGAAGCGCCTCGGCCGGATCGCCGCGCCTTGATCGATGAGGCCATGCAGCGCCTCACCCGCATCATCGAGGACCTGCAGCCGAACCTGCGGCAGGTGTTCGTCATGCGCTACGTGACGCAGATGCCGAGGCAGGAGATCGCCGACGAGTTGCATATATCGGTCGGCGCCGTTGAACAGCGTTTGACCCGAGCCCTGACGGTCTGCCGGGAGCGCCTCGCGGCGCACGGCATCGACTGGCTCGGGCTTGATTGAGGCACTGGAGGTCTAGCATGTCGACCCACGAGTCTGGTCCAAGCATCCAAGAGCAGGCGGATCTGTTCGCCGTTCGGATGAACGAGCCGGCGGACCCCCAGACCGCCGCCGAACGCGAAGAAATGCAGCGCTGGCTGCTCGACGAACGCCATGAGAAGGCTTTTCGCACCTCCAACCTGCTTCTCAGCCTGGCGAGCGACCTGCCCCCGGAGAGCCGTGATCGACTGAAGGCGTATGCCACGGTGAGCCCCGCTGCCCGCGTGGGCCGGCCCGTTTGGAAGTGGACTGCGCTGGCCGCCTCTGTGCTCATGGCGGCGGGCTTCAGCTACGTCGCCGTCACTCAGGGCTGGTTTGCGAAGACCTACGTTACACACACCGGCGAGTCGCGCGTGGTCACGTTCGAAGAAGGCAGCGTTGCCTATCTCAACACTCGCACCGAGCTGCGCTGGGTCGGCACGGGCGAGGATCGCCGAGTTGCGCTCGTCAATGGCGAAGCCTTGTTCGACGTGGTGCATGACCCGGCCCATCCCTTCCGCGTGATGCTGGATGGCAGCGAGATTCGCGTGCTCGGCACTCGTTTCAACGTCTATCGGAAGCCCTCCGGCGAGACCATCGTCACTGTGCTCGAAGGCACCGTCGAGGTTCGTGGGTTCGGCTCTGGCGCAGGCGGCAGCGGCGGCCGCTCCGAGTGGAAGCGCACGCTTCATGCCGACCAGCAGATCGAATATGTGCCGCTGGGGCTGGTGCACGAGACGCACGAGACCGTGGCGCTCGATTCCGTGAAGTGGCGAACCGGACTGCTGAAGTTCAACGACGTGCCGATGCCGGACGTGCTCGATGAGCTCACGCGCTACACCGACCAGCGAATCCTGATCCGCGATCCGCGGCTTGCCGAAATCCACATGAGTGGTGCTCTCGGTGTGCGGGATGTGCGCAAGGCGCTCAAGCACATCCAGGACCTGGCGCCGGTCGAGGTGAGCGAGAGCAACGGCATGTTCACCCTGGACTACCGTCCGGCCGCGGCCGGCGGGAAGAAGGACTGACGCCGTGATGATGCTGCATACGCCGAAGGTGCGGGAGCCCGCCAAGGGCGGCAGCGATGGCCACTGCGGTTGCACGCACCTGGTCGATTCCTACGTGTGGCAGCGGCTCTCGTCGCCGGCCCGCGCTGCTTTCGAGATGCACATGATGGAGTGTGCATCGTGCCTGAGCTCGGTTGAGCTCGAGCGACTGCTGAGACGAGCGATTCGCGATCACATAACAAGTTGTGGCCAGCCCTGCGCCACGCGAAGACGGAGGATACGATAGATGCTCATTCTGACCCGACGCACGGGCGAGACCGTAATGATTGGCAACGATGTGACGCTGACTGTGCTGGGCGTCAAAGGCAACCAGGTTCGCATTGGCATCAACGCTCCGAAGAGCGTGCCGGTGCATCGTGAGGAGATCTACGAACGCATAAAGCGCGAACTGGCCGGGGATGCGGATGGCAACGTGGACGGCAACGTCCAGGACAGCCCTCCCAGCAAGGCCGAATTCGTTCGCTGAAGTTCCGATGGACGGTGGGCGCAGGCCTGCCGTGTCGAGTCCCCACGCACCGCGCCGGAACTGACGCGGAGCTGTACCCGGGCGCTTAGATCGCCCCGCCGCCCGGCACGACGCCGCCGGCACTCGTCATGGACAAGGAAAGGGCGGCGCGCTTCGAGCGCGCGGCCTGGACGCACCGCGAATTCGAGGCGCGCTATTTCTTCTTCTTGAAGAGGTCGAGCACCTTCTGCGCAACCTGGTCCACCGTCGCATCTCCCGTGGCCGACGTCGGCAGTAGTGCGGCGGTGGGTATGTTCGCGCCCAGGTTTGGAAAGGACAGCGCGTCCGAGCGCACCGTGCGAATGCTCTGGCCCCCCGACAACACTGTGAGCTGATCGATCGTCAGGTCGTAGTTGAACGCCGTGCCGATTTCCGTGCGCGCGGCGTTGAAGCGAATGACCTGGAACGAGGCGTTGCGTGATTGTCCCGCCGCCAGCTGGAATTGCGGGTCTGCTTTCTGGCTCTCGACGATGCCAATGCCTTGCACGCTCACGTCGTGCGTGCCGGGGCGGCCATAGATGTATCGATTCCCGAGGTTGTCGACGGCAGCACTCGAAGTGGCATGGTAGCCAAGGATCAAAGGTTGATCCGACACATTCCGAAATCGCATCGTCATCTTGATGGTGTGATGACGCGCGTTCTGCATGCTGCTCGAAGTGAGTTGCAACACTTCGGCGGTGAACGGGCCAGCATTGAAGCAGCGGGGAACCCCAGCGCACGGGTCCGGCGCATGGGTTGCGGGTGCTGCTGCGAGCAATAGCGTCGGAGCAAACGAAAGTGCAGGGGCGATGGCAAGAGCGAGGGCTGCCGCCACGGCGCGGTAGGGCGCTGTGCGATGAATAGCGGATGCGCGGCGGCCGGGTCGAGTGGCGTTCATGGTCAGGGTCTCACGAGGTTGGGGTTGGACTAGTGCGTCAGAGTTTCGGCGCGTCTGCGTTCTTCGCGGCTTCCTGCACCTGCTGGGCTTTGCGTTGCTCATCCGCATTCGCCAGTCCCTTTTCCGTTTCGGTAATGGCCCGATAGCCGCCAGCCTGGTCGACGACGCCCACCTGGATGAACTGGCTGATGTCCGGGTTGTCTGGCATCGAGGCGATTCTCGCGGCGATCACGAGCCCGCAATCCGGTGAATAGTTCGCGCCGCCATTGGGGTCTGGCGTTCCGGCGCATTGATTGAACAGAGGCGAGCCCTCTGCCACCGGTCGACCTGACGGCTCGTAAGCCCAGGTCAGGTACGTCTGGCCGGGATTCCTCTGACTCTTGGTGGGTGCGCCGTACTTCGCCACCAGCGCTTGCTCGACGCTGGCTGCCGTGGGGTTGTGCCCTTCCTGGAACCATTCTTCGCGAGCCGCGGTGATCACGCGCTCGTGGTCGGGCAAACCCATGGTGCCGACATACCACTTGGATTGGCCAGGCTTCATATCGCGCACCACGCGGTTCGAGCCGCGGGCGAACGTGTCGTCCTGCATTTCCTGCATGATTTGTTTGGACGACTTCTCGACGCGCGCTTCGGCAATACGCGCAGAGAATCCCTGCCGGATCTTCTGGCCGTACGTCTGCATGTTGACGCCGCGGTCGGTGGCAAGCTGCGCGACCAGGAGTTTGTCGGTGCACAGGACGAAGTTCGTGGCCTCTTCGTAGGTCATGCCGGGGCGAACGCCCACCACGTCATCGACGGGCACGGCGGACGGGCGCGGAGCGGATTTGTTCCTGGCCGGGCACTCCACGTCGCCGCGGGATTCGTCGGCGACTTCCTGCGCAGTGGCGGGTTTGTTGTAGTTGCCGTTGTAGCCCGGAGCGTTCTGGCCAGCCGTGCGCGACCCGTTCGCGGCGGAACCGGTGGCAGAGGTCCCGGCTCCTTTGGAGCCACAAGCTGCCAGGCCGCCGAGTGCCACCAGGAGAACCCAACCCGATGCTGTACGCATAGACCCCTTCCATTTTTCTTGTCGGCGCCAAAAAATTCGCGCTCGCAGGGAAAGACGGGGCTCGTGAAAATTTGTCAGGGCAAAAACGCGGGGAGTACGCACGCGCGCCAGGTGGCACATCGCTGCTTGCCAGTCGGCGGCCGTTTGCGGCACGTGACTTACAACTTTCTCACTCTCAGCCGCCCGGCGAGTGAGGGCTCCGGGCGTGAAGCGCTCTTTTCGATACGAGCCCCGGGCGCACCGCCTCGCCTGACATATCCCCGCCACCCCCGTCTGCTCAATGGAGCCAAGCGATTGAAAGCCTGCTACGTCACCGGATGACTGAGTTACGCTATGGCGACAACAACATCCACATGTCCATCGACGAGGGCTCCCTGGACCAACACGCTTTCATGCGCGCCTGCCGCGAAGGGGGCCGGGCCATCGAGCAGGCTTTGCGGCTCCTCGATCGCGCCTTCTTCGCTGTGCTCTATCGCGAGTCGTTTCGCATCGTGCGCGATGCCGAAGGGGCGCGGGATATCGTGCAGGAGACGTTCATCAAGGTGTGGCAGCGATGCGCCACTTTCAAAGGCGACTCGGAATTGCTGCCGTGGATGCGGGCCATCCTGCGCCGAGGTGTGCTGGACCGGCTGCGGCGCCCCGATCACGAAACGCCCCTGGAGACCGGTGGCGCCATGAGCGCCGCAACGGAACGGCGCATCGCCGAGCTGTCCGAAGCGCAGGTGCCCACACCGGTGGACGGCGTTCGCGCGCAGGAGCTCGCCGATTGCTTCCAGCGTTGCTGGGAGCGGTTCGAGCGCGACCACCCGAGCCACGCCGCGGTCATCGCCTGGATCGTGGAAGACGAGCTGAGCAACGAGCAGATCTCCGAGCTGCTCGATCGAACCCCGGGCGCCACGCGCGAGTTCATTTCGCAGTGTCGGAAGCGGGCGCGGGTTTACTTTGCCGAGTGGTACACACTCGCGTTCGGTGTCGCTGCCTCGGCGTGAGCCGGGCGGCCGGGAAGGAGTGGGCGCATGAGTGAAAAGGACGATCTGGAATGGCTCGATGCGTTGGCCGGGCGCAAGCAGAATTCGCCGGCGGCCGCGGAAGGCCGCGAATTCCGCGCCGCCTTTCTCGAGCGCACCCAACCCTCAGCGCCAGAGGTGCCTGAGCAGGACGCCGTGCGCGAAATGGATCTCATCGTCCGCGCCGCTCGCGAAGGTCTGCTCCCCGATACCAGTCAGTTGAAAGAGACTCTCGTGATCCGCCTCGAAGGCCATGCGGTCGATGTCGGTGACCTGCAGGACAATCCGTTCGCGCAGCGATTTTCCTGGCGCTGCGCTTTCCGCGGTTCCGGCGCGCGCGCAATGGGGGCAGCAGTCCTCGCGTGCGCCGTGCTTGCATTGGGTTGGCACATGCGTCCCACCGCCGCGCCCGAGGAAGTTTTCCGCGCGTCGCCGGCCGGTGTGGTGCGCATTCAAGCCGCCGATCCGCGTGCGTTGAAGAAGCAGATCATCGAAGAGCTTCAGGCCGCCGGTGTGCATGCTCAGGGATATCAGCAACTCGGCGCCGATGGCATCGACGCGGACCTTCCCCAGCCTTTGTCCCAGGAAGTTCATAGCGTACTGCAGAGACATGGAATTCCCGTGCCCAGGGACGGCGTTCTGCGAGTGGAATTCGCAGCGCCGGGGGGGCATTGAAGGGACGTAAACCGAGCCACGCCAGCACGTGGGCCTCCTTTCGATTTTCTTCGGGAGTTCTACCTGCGGCGGCACTGTTGGTTCTGGCGGCCGGTCTGGCTGCGCGCGTCGCGTTCGCAGCCGGGTCTTCGCACTCCCTGACATTGCCCGCAACCTGCGCCGAGCAGGGGCCGGCTCCCGCCGGCACAGAGTCGACACCCGTCCCTGAGCTTCGCAAGCGCGTCGAGTCGGCCAACGAATCCGACCCGATCCTCGCTGTTCGTCTGATGTGCGCAACCATTCCGCGCGTGGAGCGAGAATACGGCCGGGATTCGCTCGAGATGGCCTGGTGGGTGCAGGGGCTGGCGACGCCCCTGATCGCATACCTCGAGAAGTACTCAGACGCCATTCCGTTGCTCGAGTACGCGCGTCCGATCCTGGAGCGCCGCGTCGGGCCGAATGCGCCCGATATTGCAGAGATTCACGTGGCGTATGCGTGGATGTATTTCCGGCAAGGCCTGCTCGAACAATGTGAAGCCGAATGGACGCAGGCGTTGCGTGTTCGCGAGCACACGCCCGGCAGGAAGAAGATCGAGCTGCAGAAAGTGCTGGTCGGGCTCGCGCAGGCGCAGCTCACTCGCAGGGATTTCGAGAAGAGCCGTCACAACCTCGAGCGGGCGCTCGCCATTCTTCAGGAGAACGGCGAGACGGTCAGCGAGGCCGGCGCGGCCATCGAGAACGCATTCACCAATCTGCTGGTGAAGCAGGAAAAATTCGACGAGGCACGCCAGCACGCGCAGACGCAGGTCGGCATCGAACGGCAACTAGATGGGGGTTCAGCGCAGCTCGTGCCGGCTTACGTGCTGCTGGGTCATATTCTAGAGCGGCTCGATGAATACGACGCGAGCGAAGTGGCACTCCGGGAAGCCATTCGACTTTCGCAGTCGAAGGAGGGCCCGCTGCAACGGCATCTGGTCACGGCGCTGACGCAGCTGGGCATTCTGCTCAACGCGCGAGGCAAGCCCGAAGAGGCGCTCGGGTTACTGACTCGCGGCCTCGAGGCCGCACAGGCCACGCTGGGCCCCGATGCACCCACGCTCGTGCGCGTGCTGCAGAGTCTTGCAGATGTGCATCGTGCGCTGGGCCAGCTTCCTCAGGCGCTGCATTTGTATGAGCGAGCGGGACGAATCGTTGAGCTGCACCGGAACGACGTTCAGAGGCAAGTGCTCGTGTCGTACTACCGCGGCTTCGGAGGTTTGGAACTGAGCCTCGGTGATCGCGAGGCCGCGCCGGTTTTTCTGAAGACGGGGCTAACCGTCGCAGGCGCCGACGAAACCTTGTCGACCGAGCGCGCCGGTCTGCTGCTCACGCTCGCGCGAACTTCGAGCGACTCCGATTCTGCCGCGAGCCGGGCGCAGTTGCTCGAAGCGCTGGGCCTGTATCGGTTGCGGCTGCCCGAGGGTCACCCCACCATTCTGCGCGTACTCAACGAGCTGTGTGGAGTCGAGATCGCGGAGAGTCCGGGCAATGCGCCGTATTGTGCCGAAGCCGCCGCGCGACTGGAGAATTCACGCGAAGTGGAGCCCGCGCTCCGGCAAGCGATCTACGCGAACCAGAGTTTGCTTGCGCAGGCGTTGTCCCAGGCTGAGCCGGCCCACACGTTTGCCATTCGAGCGCTCGCCGCAGCAGCGGCCCTCGGCACGCCCGACCCTTTGTGGCGAGCGTACTTCGGTGTGGCGCGCTCGCTGCCTGCGCGCCAGCAGTCGGCACTGGCGGTTTTCTTCGGCAAGCAATCCATTGGACAGATAGAGAGGCTGCGGGGCTTTTTCGTGGGGGAGGACCGCCGGCTCGATCGTGCCTTCCTGTCTGACAAGGTCGATGTCTATCGCACCGTGGCGGACTGGCTGATGGAAGCGGGGCGCATCGATGAGGGCCTCGAGATTCTGCGTCTGCTGAAGACCGAAGAGATGTACGACTTCGTTCTGCGCGATGCCGGTCTGAGAGGGGACGATGCGCGCGTTGGGTTGACCGATGGCGAACAGGTGCTTTCGAGCCAATACTCAGACATTCTCGGCGCGGACGCTGCGGCCGGCGCGGAGGTCGACCGGCTCAGCCGCCTGAAAGAGGCGGGGCGCATCAGTGCCGCGGAAAGCGCGCGGCTCGATGCGCTGCTGGTCGGCCAGCGCAGGGTCGAAGCCGCTCGCGCGGAGCGCATTCGGAGTTTCATCGCCGATCGCGAAGCTGCGCAGGCGGGGCAGGGCGTTTCAGTGCGGTCGGTGCAGGCCGAGCGTCTGGAGAGTGAAATTCGCCGCTTCGGGCCGGACGTTGCGCTCGCTGTTTATCTGCTCACCGATACGCATCTGCGCCTGCTTGTTGCCACTCGCTCGGGGCAGCTCGAGTATCAGATACCGGTGCAGGCTGAGGCACTGAGGCGCGACATTGGTAGATTCCTGGATGTCATCGTCAAACGTGAGGATGTGTCGTCCGCCTCGCGCGCGCTTTACGAGACACTTGCGCGACCGGTCGATGACGCCGCACGAAAGGCCGGTGCGAGTCGCATCGTGCTCTGGCCTGATGACGCGATTCGCTATGTGCCGTTCGCTGCGCTGAGCGACGGCAAGCGCTATCTCGCCGAGAAGTACACGCTTCAAATCTATTCGGCTGCGGAGCAGCCTGCTTCGGGACCGGCCTCGTCACGTTCGAAGACGCTTACTGTGCGAGGTCTTGGCGTGACGCGCGCGGTCGGAGGGTTCCGGCCGCTGCCGTCGGTTGCGGATGAGTTGTGTTACATCGTGCGCGGCCCGATCTCCGGACTGGAAGAGCCCGGCAGGGGTTGTGGGGCCCGCCGCGGCGGCGTTGCCGCGGCAGCAGTCGATCTCAAACCGGTCTCGCGGGGCTCGCTGATCGGCAACGGCGCCCTGCCCGGCGAGGGCTTTGCTGACGCTGCGTTCACGGAGGCTCGCTTCAACACTCTGATGGACGGCCCGCGCGATTTCTCCGTTCTTCACCTCGGCACTCATTTCAGTTTGCGGCCGGGAAATGCGTTGCGTTCGTTCCTGCTTCTCGGCGATGGCGCGCGTCTCACACTCGACAAAATCAACGCACGCGATTTCTCCAACATCGAGCTGATGACGCTCTCCGCTTGCCAGACCGGCATGGGCGGCGCTGTAACGGACGACGGCCGTGAAATCGAAGGCCTCAGCGCCATCGTGCAACGGCGGGGCGCGCGTCGTGTGATCTCGAGCCTGTGGCAAGTGGAAGATGCCAGCACTGCCCGCCTCATGCGGCTGCTGTACGACGAACTCCCTTCCACCCGCCGCGACGCCGCTCGTGCGCTTCAGCGCGCCCAACTCACGCTGAAGTCCTCAACAGAAAACGGCCGCCACCCCTACGAACACCCGTACTACTGGGCCGCTTTCGCAATCTCGAGCAGTCAGCCGTAGATAATCCCGCACGCGGCTTTGCAGGGGGAGCCTGCTACCTGCAGTCGCTGGCGAGGATCCCTGAAGCCATCGCTCATGTTCTTCATTTCTGCAT
>JBDTUL010000040.1:0-19610 GCA_040007735.1 Gammaproteobacteria bacterium
CTGATCTTGGAGCTGGCCGCAATGTTCACGACCTCCACCATCGAAGAGTCCCTCGAGCACTTGCTGAACTTATCGGCGTTCCTGGCCGCCGAAGTGGGTTCCACCACGCCGCACCCAACTCTTCTGCCGCCCGCAACGAAGGTGCTGAAAGAAGCGCTGCTCACTACGCAGGTCCTGATCTCGAAGCTGGAGGTCGCGCGCAGCGTCCACGCAGAGGCAACATGGCCACAGCGCATTTGTTCGAGCTGTGAGGATTAGCTTGCCGGCCGCCCCGCATCCGAGGCAAGACTTGCGACAATGGGCAGCCGGAATCCCGAGCGCGACAGACCACGGTGGGACGACGATGCAAAACTCGCCGATATCTGCCGTACGCATCCCGATTGGGGTTTCAAATTCTTGTGCCGCAATTGCCTGCATACCGAGATCATGAGCCCTGAGCGCGCGGGTCGATTCAAGCCGCCGCCGGAATGCATCGGTGATTGGAAGGCGCGGGCCAGGTGCAAACGCTGTCGTCATCGAACGTTTCAGTTCTTGCCCGTATTCGTCGGCAAGCGGCGGGACTAGAGTCCGCTGCGGGCATTGTCGGCGCAACGCCAAGGCAGTATGAGCGACGATTGGTTTCGCAGAAAAGACTGGTCACCCTCGCAAGAGACGGCGTTCTTCACACGCTTGGCTCGCAGTCGAAGCCTCTTTCACAAATCTCAGTATCTGCGGATACAAGCACACGAACTTGCGGAGAGAGGCGACCAGAGATTGACGCGGGTCGGGTTGCGATTGCTGAAGCGGCTATTCGCTGATTTTCCCGTTGAGTCTCAACTGGCATCCGCCCATCTGCTTGCCGCGACCTGTCATTCGGAGCTTGGCGAGCTGCAGGACGCGGTGCTTCATTACCGTCAGGCCCTCATTGCCGAATCGAGGTTCCCCAACTCTCATCCTGGCACAGACCTGGACTTTCCCTGGTTCATCGTCACCAACCAAATGGCAGACCTTTATGACGAGGCCCTTGGGCTGTTGGAACGAGCGAACATGGCTTTCCCGATTCAGCGCTTCAAGGCTGCCTGCGTTCGTGCGCTGATTGCGGAGTCGAGAGGGCAGCTCGCCCAGGCGCGCCATCATGCCGCAGATGCGGTTGAGGCGGCTCACGCGAGGCAATCTGCCTTCCAGTTTCACCGGCACCTGGGATTGTTTGATGGCAGCTACCAGCCGATCTTGAAACGCATGCAGCGGATCGCTGGAGAAGAAGTGTGCGGGGGTGCGGCGCGATTTGCCGCGGCGGACGGCCTGACGACTCTACGGCGACTCAGTGGCGGTGACGGCGAGGTCAGAAGCCGCCTAGATGGCGCACCCTCCAAGATCAATGCCGCACGCGACCGGCGAAGCCGTATGGTCACAGCCTCGCTCTGGAGCGTTATCGGCTCCGAGGCCAAATAGGCTGAAATGGGTAAAATGTGAAGAAAGGGCCAATCGAGTGAACTACCCACTTACCGCGAGCTTCCGGAGAGACCATGAGCAACTCAGCAAAAACCGGAGCCTTTCTGCCTGTTGCGCACTCCCGCGTCGGGCATGAAAAAGCTCGGGTGGCGGGGAATGATGCACCCCGACTGCTGATCGTCGGCACCGGGCCGTAGGCTTTCAACCAGGCGCTGGCCTTTCAGTCCGTTCGTCGACACGACTGCATCGATGTGTGGGGACGTAGCGCTGCCAAAGCAGCAGCAATGGTCGAGTCGCTGCAAGCCGCATCCCCGGAGTCGAGGTGCGGGCCCCCCGATTTACCCGCGGCAGCATCGGATGCAGACATCATCTCGTGCGCCACGTCGGCTTCGCAGCCCATTCTGTTTTCGAAGTGGATCTCGAACGGTACGCACGTTGATCTGGTCGGTGCATTCTCTGCACGGACGCGTGAGGCCGACGGCTCGCTAATCCAGCGTTCGCGCCTCTACGCTGACATCTCGGAAAACGTCTTGCGGGAGGCAGGCGGCGTGCTGATTCCGCTTTGCGAGGGTGTGATCGACGAACGCGCCGTTCTCGGCGATCTCGGCGGGCTTGCCACCGGGGTGATCGCTTGGCGCACGCATGCACCGATGTGACGGTCTTCAAATCGCTGCCGCCGCGATTTCGGCCCTCGCGGCTGCGGAATGCGTGCTGTGTCAGGCGCTCGTACCCTGACCTGCCGCGCGAGTTCCCCCAGGGTCTGGCCGGTGACCAGGTACGTCGCAGACTACATTCCGGGCAACTGCACTCCGCGCAACCGCCCCGTGCTGAGAAACTCGACCTCGCAGGCGGTCTCCACCTCAAGACCGGATTCGGACGTGAAGCGAATCGTTTCGCCGTTTTGACCAGGCTCGACGGCACCCACGCGATCGAAGCCGGCAGGAATTCGAATCACACCCTGGATATAGGGGATGCAGAGGCGCCCCGTCGCGTCGGGCTCCAGGCAGGTGCGGATACCGCGCGCGCTGAGCGCATTCGGTTCGCAGGATGCAGCCAGCCCGACGTGAAAGAAGGCAGTGAGATCTTCCACACCGAGCACGTTCACGTGCCGTCCGTTCCACGGGGGAGAGTGCCGGCCGCCGTTCGAGAACCACAACAGCGTGCTCGCCAATAGCTTCGGGTTCCGCAACGAGAACCACGCGAAGCCCTCTTCCGGGAAGGTAACGGCCGACCAGGCGAGCGGCAGGGAAGCATCGGCGCACACGATGGCGATGTCCTCGAAGCCGCGCCGCGCGGGGTAGCTCGACAGATCGGTGCTCGTGCCGTCGATGCACGGAACCGCGTGCAGATCGGTGATGGCCGCATCCGCCTTGAGCCAGGAGTAGCCGCGATTCTCCGCTCGCTCCGTCGGCTCGAAAAACGTACGCGCGTGGACGAAGCGGCTGAACGAGAGCCGGCCTGCACCGGCGCGGTCGGGAAACGCGAGGGTCGCATGGTGACCCGGATTGATCGGGCCAGTGAGCGCCGATAGATCGTGGCGCTGATAGATGATGGAGTGACCCTCCAGCAGTGCGGTAGTCGCTTCGCACCGGCCACCCTGCAAAGGTAGGTCGACGCCGAGCTTCAACCAGCACCCCGCATCTTCCGAGCCGCGGCCGAGACAGTGCCAGACGCGATTCGCCGTCTCGCCGTGTGGCGGCAGGTGGTGGCCGCGATAGGGTTGCTCGTTTCCCCCGAAAGCTGAGCAGAACCAGTCGCCCCGCAGCGTGCGTAGCATCGGCGGCAAGTCCGGCGGCAACGCCTCCTCGGCCCACGGCGCCACCGCATACGGACTGATGGGCGCCGGATCCCCGGGAAAGAAACTCACCGGACCCAGCATCGCGCCGCTCAACGTGACGGCCAGCTCCACAGAGCGCGTCTTGAGCAGAAGAGAATCCTGCCCGCGGATGCGTGAAATCTCTGGGATGGGGCTCATCGCCTCACGCCTGAAAGGGAGAACGCTCGGGCATGCCCGCACTCCACGGAATGACGGTTTGATGCTGCGTGCCGAGCTTCTCGCTGCCAAGACGAATCTGGTCTCCCGCCTTCAGAAAGATCGGCGTCGGCTTCTGACCCGTGCCGACACCGGGGGGAGTGCCAGTAGTGATGATGTCTCCAGGAAGGAGCGTCATGAATTGGCTGACGTAGCTCACGATGCGAGCCACGCCGAAGATCATCGTCCTCGTGTTGCCGGTCTGCATGCGACGGCCATTTACTTCGAGCCACAGGTCGACACTTTGCGGATCGCCGAGCTCGTCTGCGGTCACGAGCCATGGACCGACGGGGCCGAACGTGTCGCATCCTTTACCCTTGTCCCAGGTGCCTCCGCGTTCGAGCTGAAACTCCCGCTCACTGAGGTCGTTGACGAGCAAGTAACCTGCGACATGGTCGAGCGCTTGCTCCACCTCTACGTAGCGCGCAACGCTCCCGATGACGACACCCAGCTCGACTTCCCAGTCCGTCTTGACCGACCCCCTGGGCAGCATCACCGCATCGTTCGGGCCGCTCAGGCAGTTGGGCGCCTTCATGAACACTATCGGCTCGGCGGGAATCGGCATATTGGCCTCAGCCGCATGGTCTGCGTAGTTCAGGCCGATCGCGATGAACTTCCCCACGCGCGCAACGGGCGACCCCACTCGCGGTGAGCCGGAGACGACCGGCAACTCGGTGGGATCCAGGGCCGCCAGCTGGGCCAGTTGTTGCGGTCCGAGCTGGTCCGGGCCGAGATCGGAAATCACTCCGGACAAATCGCGTAGCGTGCCTTCCGCGTCGAGCAGGCCGGGCCGTTCCGCGCCAGCGACGCCGAATCGAAGCAGTTTCATGGTCGCGGCGTTCCCTGGCGGCTCTGGTGTTCGCGAATCACAAGCTGAATCCTCCATCGATCACGACATTGCTTCCCGTCATGAACTGCGCTTCTGCGGAGGCCATCAGAACGGCGACCGCGGCGATTTCCTCAACTTGCCCGAGTCGCCCGAGAGGCTGTCGCGCAACGAACTGGCGCATGGCCTCGTCAGGGTCCGGCTGCGCGGCCATGCGCTCATCGAGCGATGGCGTGTGCACGGTGCCCGGGCTGATGGCGTTACAACGGACGCCATAGCCGATGAGATCGAGCGCCATGGATTTTGTCAGAGCGATCACAGCGCCCTTGCTCGCTGCGTAGGCGCAACGATCCTTCGCAGCCTTCACTGTGGATACCACGGAGGCGATGTTGACTATCGCGCCGTCACGCCGATCGATCATCGCCGGCAGGAAGGCCTGAGACACTGAGAACACGGAGCCGACATTCAAACGGTAGCAACGATCCAGATCCTCGCGCGTGGCGGTGAGGATCGAGCCGCTCGCGACGAAGCCAGCGCAGTTGACGAGCACGTTCACGTCCCCGTGGCGCTTCGCGGCTTCGAGAATCATCGGCCCGTCCGTGACATCGAGAACGCACGGCTCGATACCGGGCAGTTGCGAAAGCTCCTGCAGGCGATCGCGATTGATGTCCGCGGCGATCACCCGCGTGCCTTCGGCGATGAACGCGGCGACGATGGCTCGCCCGATTCCCTGGGCCGCTCCGGTCACCAGCGCCACCTTGCCCGTCAGGCGCCCGCTCATTCCGGCAGCTCGGCGGCGAGTTTGGCGAGCAGTCCGCCGTCGACCCTATAATCCGCTCCTGTGCAGTACGCGGCATTCGGCCCGCACAGAAAAGCGATCAGCGCGCCGACTTCTTCGGGGCGCCCGACGCGGCCCAGCGGATGCGCTCTGCCCCACTTGTCGATCAGCTGCTGCTGCGTCTCGGCCCCTGCGTAGAGCGAAGCCTCATGGCGCAACATCGGCGTGTCGACCGAGCCTGGAGAAACCGAGTTGACACGGATGCCCTCGGCGGCGTGATCCAGCGCCATGGCTCGGGTCAAAGCGAGCACGCCACCCTTCGAAGCGGCGTACGCGGCGACTCCCTTCTGACATGCGCTGCCCTGAGCGGAAGACACGTTGACGATTGCGCCCCCACCTCTTGCGCGCATTAGCGGAACAACGTGTTGACCGGTGAGATAGATACCCTTGAGATTCACGGCGAGCGTGCGATCCCAATCCGCTTCCAGTGTGGTCTCGACGGTTCCGTAAGGCTGGACGGCTGCGCTGTTCACGAGAATGTCTACCCCATGAAATCTCGCGCACGTCGCTTCGACAAGCTCTCGCACGGAGACAGCCCGCGAAACATCGCCAGGAATCGCGCAAGCCTCGCCGCCCCCCTCGCGCACGTGCGCGAGCGCGGCCTCGAGAACTACGGCGTCCGGGCCGAAGAGCACGACCGATGCACCGTCCCGCGCAAGACATCGCGCAGCCGCAAGCCCGATGCCGCTGCCGCCGCCGGTGATGATGGCGACCTTTCCTGCCAGAGGCAGCTTCGCGTCGCGTGTTGTGTGCTCAGTCATGGAAAGGTGTCTCCGGCAAACCCGCGACGCCCGGGCAGAGCGAGAAGAGCGCGCCAGCGAGCGGCCCTCGCGCGAGCGCCGAGGCATCGAGTTCAAAAGAGGCCGACGTGACGAACAGCGTAGCGAGATCGTCGCCTCCGAACGCGCAGCTCGTGGGCCGCTGCACTGGCATGCGGATTTCGCGCTCGATCGCGCCACTAGGCGCATATCGGATCACGCGCCACCCATCCCATACCGCGGACCACACGCCGCCTTCGCAGTCCACGGTGAGCCCGTCCGGAAGGCCATCATGATCGGCGAGCCGTGCGAACACGCGCCGTTCGCCAAGGGTGCCCGAGTGCAGGTTGAAATCGTAGGCCCAGATCGTGCGCGCCATGGAGTCGGTGAAATACATCGTGCGATTGTCCGGGCTCCAGCCGATGCCGTTCGGGCAGGTGAAGGGCCGATCCATGCGCTGCGCCGTGAGTTCGTGGCCCAGCCGGTACAGGCTGCCGCTGGGTCGAGTGCCGGGGACGTGCATCGTGCCGGACCAGAAGCGCCCCAGGCGATCCACTTTCCCGTCATTGAACCGGTTCTCCGGCAACGCAGCCTCCGGATGCGCCGAGCGCTCGATCGCTCCGGTTTCGGGATCGAAAAAGCCGATGCCCTGCGCGCCGGCGAAAATCAGGCGACCACGGCGTGTCGTGGCGATACAGCCGAGCAGCTCGGGCATGGGCCAGAAGCCGGTCTGCCCACGGTCGGGATCCCAGCGAAAGATGGCCGCTCGCTCGACGTCGGCCCAGTAGAGTACCCTGCGCTCTGAGTCCCAGGCCGGACTCTCTCCGAGGAGAGCGTTTGCGGCCTGAACGCACGCGATTCTGGCATCGGCGGAGTTCATGGGCGGCTGCGTAGCGGTAGGGTCAGTTGCCGGGCACAAGACGTACGAGCGGATAGTCGCTCATTGTTGTAGCATTGTCGACAATCATGGCGAACCAGGACTATCACCCGCATGCGGGCCGCGGTCGTCCGGCGCGCCCTACAGCAGGGAGCTCCCCAGTGATCAAAGGTCCTTCTACACTCGCGCCGTCCAAGGGTTCCGGACCGCTGCGCGCGCCCACGTTCGTGGATCACGTGATGGAAGCGATCATCTCCAGGGCGGTGCTCGGCGAGTTCCAGGCCGGTCGACGCATCAACGAGCTCGCGCTCGCGCGTGAGCTGGGCGTCTCGCGCGCTCCGGTGCGTGAGGCTTTGCGCATGCTGGTTGCGCTGGATGTCGTGGAGAACACGCCTTACCAGGGCATGCGCCTCGCCGACCTGCCGCCCGACCGCGTGCTCAATATCAGCAAGGTCCGCCTGGAGCTGGAGAAGCTTTCGCTGCGCATCGTTACGGAAACCCACCGCAAGGATGCCCTGCTCGCCGACCTGAAGAACACGCTGGAAGACATGAAGACCGCCGCTCGCCGGGAAGACCGGCTGGCCATCGCGAAGCTCGACGCCGATTTTCACGAGGCGATCATGCGGGCTTCGGGCAACCCGGTGCTGTTGAAGCTGTGGCAGATGCTGCGGCCGCAGCTCATCATCATCTTCGCCCGCTCCAAATACGGCACGCCCGGAACCGAATCCAAGAAGCCCTTCCGCAAGATCATCGAAGAGCACAGGGCGCTTTTGAAGGCACTTGCTGCGCCGAATCTGGCGGAGATTTCCGCGTCGCTGGAATCGCACATCATGGAAGACGATCTCTCCGTGGACTTCTCGGAGATCGATCTGCGGTTGACCCCGCCCGCAAAGCAGGCCTGACTTCAGGCAGCACTGTGAGCCGGCCTTGCCGCGGCTCGCTCACCCGGATCACCACGTTCTTGATTTCGTAGCGTCCCATCGCGAGCGTCACTTCGCGCGCAGTGCTGGCGACCTCGCCAACGCGCTCTCCCATAACCGAGCCCAGATAGGCCTCGCGTAGCTCGATCGTCGGGAATCGCAGCCTCGCGCTGACCTCGCTCGCATTCATGTTCTGCACTCGGACCAGATAGGCATCGCCACTTTCGAGCGGCCTGATCGCCAGGACCGTTACTGCGGCGGGCGTCGCCTGCAAAAATCCGCCCCCCGCATCGGGCAGCTTCGCATCCCACCCCATGCTGTATCGGCGTAGCGCAGGAAGTGGGGATCTTTGCTCGCTTGTGAGCGCCATCGCCTGCGCTCCCGAGATCTCAGCGCCACTCGTCAACGCGTAGCGGAAAGTGAATCGCCCGCCCTGCTGGGCGGGAGTGTCCGTGTACCAGTAGTTGTTCATCACGTACGAGAAGAGAGTGCCGTTGCGAATCTCGATCGACTCGGGCCACAGACCGCGGTTGATGTCCTGAAGCGTCACGAGCGGCGCGTCCACCGAGCTCCAGGCCACGCCGACTTCCGCACCCTGACCCCACACCCCTCCCTGTGTGGCGAACCATTGGCGGTTCGCTCCCGGCAGCATGTCCGTCACGGGATCCACCCATGCGGTCGCGCCCTGGTATTTCATTCGGGGCGTGCTCAGCTTGAAGGGAAACGCGAAATACACGCCTTCCTTGGCGAGCGTCGAGATCTTCTCCACATCGTTCTGGATGTTGATCTGCTTCCTGAAGTCGAGGAGCGTAATCGTTGAAACGATCTCAGGAGTGTTCTGCGCGCGCGCGCGAATGGTGAGCACGGCGCCCCAGGGGAAGCGCCGCGCGCTGGGCGGCGCCGTAAGCGCGGCGCGGTGGATCTGCAGCTTCGGCAGTGGCAGCGTGACATCTGCGGCGAGGATGCGATTGTCGTTGGGTTCGCCCGGCAGGAAGTTCCCGGGATCCCCGCCGCTCACGTAGAGATACTCGTTGAGCCCATAACCGGAATTGGCGTCGACGAGGTCGAGGCCGGTGGACTTGTCGAGCAGGTGAGCCACAGCGCCGGTGCGTGGATCGATTTCCAGAACATAGTGCTCGTTCGAGATTTTCGGAGCGGCGGGATCGAGAACGACCTCCACACCTTGCGCCACCTTGCCCTTCTCCGCGGCGTAGAACTTGTAGCCAAGGGCCGGCGCGTTGGCGGCCCAGCAGCGAACCGCACCGTATTCTTCGAAAGCCCGCAGCACGCCGCACGGAACGAGGCGCCCGGTTTCGGGATCGGTCAGCACCTCATCCCGTTCGAGCTCCGTGTCGAAGAAATCGGCCCGGGGCCAGCTTTCCGCGTTGAGCACCACGACTCCCTGCTTTGTCGTGTCGACCTGATCGGCAATCTTGTCCATCGCGGTGAGTCTCAGATCACCGCTCTGTTGCAGGGCTGCCTCGGCCCACGCACGATGCGCCGCCTCCCCTGCGCGCGTGCGGTGGCTATCGGGACGTCGGAACGAATTAGCGTCACTCCATACGTAAGAGTCTGCGAGGAGCACATTCTTCCAAGCGGCATCGAACTGCGAGCGGTCGAAAGCCAAGTGCGGCTGCAGCCATCTCGCGATGCTCTCGAATTTCTCCGCCGCCGCCAGCTGTGACTGCGACGTGCGAATAATCGCGGCGGTGCGCGCGTCGGCACCGGCTTCGTCCTCCCAGTACGCTCCGGCATCGCCGCGATAAGTGCGAATGCGGTTTGGAAAGTTGGCGAGGATATGACCGAAGAAATCGCGCTGCGTGGCTGGAATGAGTTTCGGGTAAGCGTACTCACGATTCCACAGCTCGATCACATCGGCATCTCCCCAATGTCGCATGGGGATCTCATCGTTGTGGAGCCCGAAGAGCAGCACGGCATCGAAGGGGAAGTCGTCCCGCTCATATTGGGACAGGAACAGCGGAAGCGAGCGGGTCAGGCCTAGAGTGGACGGCGAGTAAGTTCCGCTGCGCGCAGACTCGAGGTTCCATCCGGCCCAGGTCATGTCGTCGATAGCGGTATAGGAAACGCCGCTCCAGACGAGCACCTTCGCGCCGGACGCCGCCTCCCAGTAGAACGGCGAATGGAAATTCAGGTGGCCGATCGGGTTGAGCGCACCACGGATAGGATCGCTTCCGTTGACGAAGTAACGGATGCCAGCGTCGCTAAGCACCTGCGGTAGTGCCCACGTCACGGAGGGCTCGTCCGTCTGCGAGGCCGAGTCGATTACGAGGCCATGCTCGCGCCTCGCCCGCAGCGAGACGTCGAGCATGCGATAGAGTTCCTCCGGAGTTGCAAGACCCGTGAACGAATTGGCATACAGAGCGTTGATGCCCCATTTGCCGCTGCGGAGATGCTCGAGCAGTTCGCGGCCATGGCCCACGTCGCGCGTAGACAGGTATGACTCGAGGTTCGCCGCTGCATCTAGCGTGAACGCATACTCCGGATGCCGCTTCTGGATCTGCAGCGTCCTGTCGATGAACCGGTTCTCCCATTCAAGAGTGCGTGCGGGCAGGTCGTTGTAGCCGAAGTCGGCTTGCTCCGCCGGCAACGCGAAGACCTGCCAACGGCGCTTCGGCGTGAACACGCCCTCGTAGATCGGAGTGCGACTCGCGCCCAGGTATAGCGCGACGGGCACCGGACCATCGACCGCGGGCACTTCGATCACCGCCTCGATATCCCCAGGCTGCCGCTGCTCGACAATGGTCTCCACCACTGCGGAGCCCACTACGGCTTTAAGTTTCGCGCGCCCCAAGGGGGCCGTCGTGCGTATGCGAACTCTTGCAAGCTCGACGAGACCTTGCGCACGCTGCTTGTAGAGCACCGTGGGTGAAACCACGGCATTCATCACCTGCTCGGGACGACGCTCGGGATCGTTCGAAAGCACCAGGTTGTCATAGTAGAAGCCGAATCCGTCCTGGCACGCGATCGAGAGAGTGTTCGGCCCTGCCGCAAAAAGAGCCGCAGGCAGTTGCAACTCGAGCGACTCGTATCCGAAGTACTGCGTGTTGCCTTGTGCCTCACCCCCATTCGGCCACCAGAGTTGCGGCGCCGGATGCGGCTCGAGCCGATAACTCCCGGCGCGTTTGCTGTTGACCTTCAGCACCAGCAGCGGCGAGGCCGGCCGTCGCTGGCGCACGATGGCGTTCAGACGCAGCGTGAACGTGCCTCGAGGAATGGCCGCGAGGTCGAAACGAATTTGAAAGGGACTGGGCTCGGCGCCAGGTTTGATATCCACCCAGTCGCGCTGCATGGTGCTGCGGCCGACCTGCGCGTCGAACGAACCGGGCTGATAGTGCGGCCAATCCGTGCCGGGTGAGCTGCGGCCCACGTGATACATCACGGCACCGGGTTCCGCGACGTTGCGCGCGAACTCGGTGAACGACCCGTCCTCGGTTCCAATGCGCAATATCTCCGCGCCTTGCGCCTGGACGCAGGCGACGCCGAGACCTATCGCTACAAGCCAGCCGCCATTAATCGAGCCGCTTCGCATCGTCACTGACTCTGGATGACAGCCAGCTTCAGCGGCTCGATACCACCGACCATCACGGAATCCTCGTCGTACTTGCGCAGCAGGCTGCCGCCAATGCGATCGAAGAAACGGTTGATCTGGGCATAGCTCGCATAGGGTGCGTCCCCCGCAAGCAGTTGTTTCAACCGGTAGAGGCCCTGGGTCAGATCCTTGCCGCCTTCGTAGATCGGAATCGGCCACACCGTGATTTTAATCATCCGGTCCCAGCCGGTTTCCCGGTTCCAGGCCAGGAGCCGATCGAGATAGCGCTCCACGAGAGTGGCGCACTCATCGATCGAGGGCTTGCCGAGTAGCGCCGCCAGCAACTCCTGCCGTGCGAGGCGGATTTGCAGCTGCATCTGCAACGCCTTCGCGAGTGCGAGCGGATCCGGAAACAGCGCTCGACCCAAGGCGCCCATGCGGCCCGCGTCGCGCCGCTGAAGAATCTGCTCAAGGCCGGCCAGCGGGGCGGCGATGTGCTCGACATCGGTTGCGCGCAGAGCAAGGAAAGCGTCGGCCACCAGTTGCGCGTGTTCGGGGTAGAGCTGCTCCCCCAGATCGCGCAACACGGCGTCCTCCGGTTTCAACAGGTATGAGCTGTTCCATGCGGAGGCAAAGAAATAGAACGTGCGCGGCAACTGGAGCAGGGACAGTTGATTGTTGCCCATCACGCCGCGCAGGCCGGGATAGCGCGCCGCCACTTCGAACACCCGGCGCACGGAGTCCTGGCCGAGGTTGGTCGCCGGGAACGCAGGCTCACTCTCGATAGCACCGTACGGAAGATAGACCGTCTTGCCGAGCACGCCCTCCTTCGCAACGCTCGGCAGATAGGGAGGGTGGCCCGCGATCAGTGCCCAAGGCTCGGCGAGATGACCCTGGAAGTTGCGAATGGTGTCCGTCATGAAAGCGACGTCGCTCTCGTCGGGGTTCTTCTCGTTCCAGTCGTATGCGCCGACCACCGAGTCCGTGGACGCTGGGAACTTGTGGCGGCCCCAGCCGACGTGCATCCAGTTGATGAGCTTGGTGTGCTGCTTGCCGGCGCTGTGCGTGTCGAGCAGCTTGCGCGCGGCCTTGAAGATGTTCACCTGCTCGCTCAACGGGCTTTGCGGCCAACCGCCCGGATCGGAGTCGATCATGCAGAAGCCGTCCGCGTTGGCGACGATAGAATAGAGCGCCTCGAAGGATTTCAGGGCTCGCGCGACCTGCGCCGGGTCGGACGGATTCATGTCCTTCTGGCAACCATTCACCCAATAAGTGCGGGTGCGCGGATCGGGCGAACCACAATCCGTGATGCCGATGCGGTTCGCGGACTGCATGATCCACACTTCCATGCCGCGCTTCTCGCGCGCATAGGCGACCACGCGGCTCACTTCCCGCAGGTAGGCTTCGTCCTGCTTGGAAAGCGGGACCGGAATGATCTCCATGAACGGCCACAGATAGAAAAGATTGATCCGCTGCGCCCAGGCGAGATCGACGAACTTCTTCCAGTCCTCTTCCTTCCACGAGCGGAACGCATACGGATAGTTGAGCGGCCAGCCGTTCAGGTGGATGCCGCGAGCGGCGTACGCCGGATCGTTGCGAACATCGAGCGGCCCTTCGACGAAGGGGACACCGCCCTCGGCGCGGATCATCTGCATGAACGTGGCGATTGCACCGTTGGTGCCGGCGGAGCTGCGGCCTGCGATAACCACGATGGTCTCGCGCCCTTTGACGAACGATTTGATAATCGAGGCCTGTTCGCCCGCGCCACCGAGCGGACCGGGATCGACTCCCAGAGTGCGAGCGGCTTTGGGGCCGATGGCAATCGTGATCTTGCCGCCGGCGGCGCCGGAAGCGGGCGCCCGGTTCGGGGTGCCGGCAGCAATGCCGGCGAGATACTGCCGCAGATCCTCGGCTCCGTAGCGAACATAGGAGCTCTCCGCGCTATCCACTTCAACCCGCGCGCCCCGCAGCGAGAGGTGCTCCGCGCCCTGAGCAGAAACGGTGAGGAACAGGCCCGAAAGACTCGCCAGCGCGGAGCAGCGTCGCACGATCGTCTTCATCTGCTCACCATCCCTGGATCAGCGCGAGCTTGAAAGGATCGATGCAGCCTATCATCACGGAGTCACGCCCATGCTTCTCGAGCAGATTCGCGCCGATGCGCGTGAAGAAGGCGTCGGCCTGCGCGTAGGTGAGGTAAGGCCGGCCCTGCATGAGCACTTTCTTCAGCCGCGCCATTGCAGAGGAAAGATCGGCGCCTTCCTCGTAGATCGGCGTGCGCCAGATCGTGATGTCGATCATCTTGCTCCAGCCTGTTTCCTCGTTCCAGGCGAGCAGCTTGTCGAAATAGCTCTGCAGGAGCTGTGCGCTTTCCTCGAGATCGGGCGCGCCCTCCATCTTTTCGATGAACACCTGGCGCGCGAGACGAATCTCGAGCTGCAGCCGCAGATTGCTCACCACCGCCAGCGAATCAGGAAACAGGAACCGGCCGAGCGCGCCCGGCCGCCCCGCGTCGCGCGACGCGCTCATCTTCGCCAAGCCCGCGAGCGCGACAGCGACCTTCTGCGAATCATGCTCGCGCAGCGCGAGAAAGGCGTCCGTGATCTCCTGCTGATGATCGGGATGCAGCTGCTGCGCCAGATCCGCCAGCACGTCCGCCTCGCTGCGCTGCCGGTACCGAGCGTCCCAGGCGATGCCGAAGAAATTGAACGTCCGCGGAAACTGCAGCAGCATCAGCTCGTTGTTGCCCATCACACCGTGCAGTCCCGGATAACGTGCCGCGGTATCGAAGACTTCGTGGATCGATTTCTGTCCCAGGTTCGTTGCGGGGAATGCCGGCTCTTCTTCGATTGCGCCGTACTGCAGGAACACGGTCTTGCCCAGACTCGATTCGCTTTGCGCCGACTCGAGATAAGGCGAGAGCCCGGAGATCAGTTGCCAGGGTTCGCGCAGGGTTGCCTTGAAATTGCGGATAGTGGCACGCATGTGCTCGATGCCCTGGCCGCCGCTTTCGGAGCCGGTGTGATCCCGCCCCCAGCCGAGCCACATCCAGTCGATGAGCTGGGTCTTGCGCCGGTGGACGCTCCATCGGTCGAGAAGATCCCGTGCACCGTTGAAGATCTTGCTCTGCTCGCTTAGCGGACTGCCGGGCCAGCCGCCCGGGTCCGAATCGATCAGGCAGTAGCCTTCCGCGTTGTCGACGATGCGATAGAAAGTCTCGAAATGCCGCAGGATTCGCGCGAACTGCTGCGGGTCGCCTGGATTCATGTCCTGCTGGCACTCTCCCGGAACCCAATACGTGCGCATGCGCGGGTTCTCGGTGCCGCAGTCGGATACAGCGACGCGATTGGCCGACTGCATGATCCAGACCTGCATGCCGCGCTTCTGTTGCGCGTAGTCGATGACCCTGCGCACTTCCTGGAGATACTCCCGGTCCGCGGTCGACAGTGGCACGGGGATGATCTCCATGAACGGCCAGATGTAGACGAGGTTGATTCGCTGCGCCCAGGCGATGTCGATCCACCGTTTCCAGTCTTCCTCGGTCCACGCGCGGAAAGCGTAGGGATATTTGAGGGGCCACCCGTTGAGATGTATTCCGCGTAAGGCGTAGTTCGGCGCACTCGTCATCTCGAGGGGGCCTTCGAGGTGTGCGGACCCTACATCGGTGCGCACCGACTGGAGCAGTGTCGCAAGTCCAGCATTCGTACCTTTAGGCGTGGCGCCATAGACCGCGACCACAGTTGTTGCCGCTCTCTTGAAAGAGCGGATGACGAATCCCTCCTGGCCAATCTTGTCTGCGGGTGCAGCCTCTGCACCGAGAGCCTTGGCCGCGACCGCGCCGATTGCGATGATGGTGGCCACATCGCGCGGCGTGCGGGCCGCTGAGCCAATGCGCACGTTCCGTCCTGTGAGCGTCGTCAGGTACGAGCCCAGATCTTCAGCGCCATAGCGAATGTACGACGGCTCTCGTGCGTCGACCGCGATCGCGACGTTCGCGAGCGGAATCGGCTCGGCCAGGGCACCGAGCGCGGCAGCGCCGAATCCGATGAGGGCAAGCCAGCCTAGTCGTGTGTGACGCCAGCGTCGTGTGTAACGCCAGCGACTTCGAGCGGTCACGTGCATGGTAGCTCCAGTGGTCTGCATCGAAGTGGACGTACTAGCCGGCGGTACCCAGCAGCACCGTGGCCGCAAGCCCGATTGCAAGGCCCAGCTTTGCGTAGGTGCCAACCTTCTCGCGGAAAAAGACGATGCCACCGATCGCCACGACACACAGGCTCGCGCCCATGCCAAGCATGTAGACGACGCTGCCCGGTATACCCCGCGCGAGCGCCATGCCCATGAAGAATTGTCCGCCGACGCTGGCAGCGGCCATGAACAGACCGATGATGAGGTTCGCGCGAGACAGCCGGCGACGAGTGCGCAACAGCGCGAGGCAGCCGAGCAGGAAGCCGGCGAGATACCAGTAAACCAGGTACACGGCCGTGTACTGCGCCCCCAGGCCTCTCCCCTCCAGGACTCTGAGCCCGAAAGGACAGATGCCGTTCAGAACGAAGGCGCAGAGCATGGCGCCGATCCAGATCTTGAGATTGCGGCTCGCGGCGCCCGCCCCTGCACTGCTCTCCTGCTGCTTGTCTTTCCATAGCAGGATGATCGAGACCACCACGAGACTGAGCACAAGCGCTTTCACGGCACTCATCGCCTCGTGATAGAGCACCACCGAAAGGACGGCGGGCACGATGGCCGAGAGGTTCATGAAGATCCAGCTCGTCGTCAGCTTGCCGAATTGCAGCCCGTAGAGAAAGACCCAGAACGCGAGCACCGCGAGCCCGCCGAAAAAGAGCGCGGTTCCCGTGACGAAGGCAGGCGGCACGAGTGCTGCGCCCTGAACCACACTCACGTACACGGCCATGATCACCGTCGAGCCGCCGAACAGCACGAGCGTCGTATTGAGCGGCGTGCAATCGTCCCGGTCAGCGAGCTTGCTGAGGATGCCGAGCGTACCGATGCAGAGCATGGCCAGCAGAGCGAACGTGTAACCTGCGAACATCGGTATTCCTCATATCAGGTGGGCGGCAGCGCGCCCCGCGCCGCCACCCGTGCACATCAACGCCACAGGCTGCGCAGCGTCTCGATGACCTTCTGCTCCGTCCCCGAACGCAGCGCCCTGCGATGCTTGTACTTGAAGCCCGCACCATCCAGTGACGGGAAGTTCACCGCCTCGTACCCGCCGAGGGCGTAGTCACGATCGAGCGGCACGTAGCTTTCGCACCCGTTCGTGTAGGCTGCGAACATCTTGTGACGGCTCGGCAGTTCGCGGTCCGCCCACAATTGATACTCACTGAACAGCTCGTGTGAGGCGGTCAGCAAGGACCAGTCATCGCCAATCTGCAGCAGGTGCGCATCGAAGCGCAGTGGTGTTTCATCAGCCGCGCGGATCTTTTTCAACAGGTCGCGCAGGCACAGCACATTGTCCATGAGCCACCAGGGCTGCTCGGCCATCGGCTGCGTATCGTCGGCCTTGCCCGCACCCGCATCGCTTTTCGGAGCCGGAACTTCATCCTGAAGATCCCAAAGAAGACTGTCGGACAGCTCGAGCGAGCCGCAGCGTTGCATGACACGCTGCTCCGCGTCCCTCAGCAGCCGTTCGCATTCCGCTAAAGGCGGGAGTGGCGCCAACGGTAGTTCGGCGCGGACGGATCGCGAGCTCAGCTCGCGCCCGGTAACCGGTTCGCTGCGCTGTAGTGCCTGATAAGTGGCCTCCGCGAGAGCGCGGCCGGCTCGCTCGGCGCCATCGATGCCACCCCGCAAGGGATCGCCATTGATGTCACCGGCGCATCCCTGGATGAAGAACGGAATGACGTCGCGACCCAGTTTTTCTTTCAAAGCCGTCGCGGCGAACCCGGGGAACTCCGCGCTGACGAGCTGGCTCGAGCCGTGAATGATGACGGGATGGGCAGCGTGGCCGAAGAGCACCGCCGCCGGTTTTCCATCTACCCGGTCGATTCGCAGCACATCTACCCAGGGCACCACGGAGCCCTGCGGGTTGGGCTTCATCACCACACCCTCGGGCGTCGGCAACCGACGATTGGAGCCGATCTGCACGGGAGCCCGACCCGAGTGCAGGGTCACCGGACCCGCCGATGCCGCGGCACGCGCGACGAGAGCCGCCGCAGTTGCGATCAGCTCCCGGCGCCAATGCATACCGATACCTGAGAGCCACTGTGCCCCCAGAACGCTCCATGGAATGGTGAAGGGCGCCGAATGGTTGTGACTGCAGTTGAGCAACACGTCGCCGATGCCGGTGCGTTGCTCGATGCTGCTGCGAATCTCATCCGCCAGCGAGAAGTCCATGCCGATGAGGTCGAACGACAGGATGGCCACTCGTCGCGTACCGTCCGCCAGCACTAACGCGCGGGCGTAGAGATCGTCGTTTACACCAGTGCTGCGCTGGAGCGTGCCGAGCAACGGAGCACCGGCCGGCGGATTCACCACCGACTCCGCCGCACCGGCAGTGAACCCCGCCATGCTATCCGCCGATCTCATACGATGACTCCACGACGACCAGGCCCATGTTCCTGTTCACCCTGCACCGCTCCGTCACAGTCTGTAGGTGGCGGAGATAAAGTAAGCGCGCGCCGGAATCGCAAGGCCGCCGAACACCGCATCGGGGTTCGCCTCGACGTCTTCCTTCGTGAAGATTCCGCGCCCGACGAAACCGTTGAACCCACCGGGAGGACCCCACTGCATGATGCCTCGACTGTTCGTGAGATTGTTGACGGTGAAGCTCGCCGACAATGCATCGTTGACATGCCAGGTCACGTCGAGATTCGCCTGGTCGAAGCCCGGCATCACCCACGCGTTGTAGGCATTGGCCTGCCGGTCGCCGATGTACTGCCATTGCAGCTGCGCGCGAACCGGCCCGCGTGTGTATGAGGGTGTGATGGTCGCCATGACATCCGCGATCAGATCCGCCTCGTTCCCTCGGTTGACCTGGACGAGCACGGCATCATCGACGGGCCCCGGCCCGTTCGGCTGCGCAAACTGGTAGTTCTTGAGGATGTGCGATCTCTGCACTGTAACAGCTGCTCGCACAGCGAAACCGTAGTTGAAGCGAGCTTCGCCATCGAACTCGATTCCGTAGTTATCGGTCTCATTGGCGGGAGTGAACGCGGAGTAGGCCTGCGGAACCGGTCCACCATCCGGATCGGGCCGGAACAGAGTCCCCTGCCCGGGCGCACTCAACAGGCTGTAGTAAGGAGTGACGTCGATGCGATATCGCTCAGCCTGAAACCGGTAGCCGAGCTCGACCTGTGTCACGTCCTGCGGAATCGTCGCGCTCAGCCGGTCCGTGGCTTCGTCCCAGATGTTCTGATAGAAGGCGTAGTCCGGCGACTTCTTGCCTCTCGAGTAGCGCACATAAAGCGATTGGCGCTCGTCGAAATCGTGATTGAGTGCCGCTGTCCAGGAGGTGGTGCCGATGGATCGATCGACGATCTGCGGATCCAGCAGTTCTAAGTAGGAGTTGTCGTAACGGGTCGCCGGATTGTCGGACACGAATTTGCGGGTCCAGAAGAGCGCGTTCGCGGTGTCGACATCGACGTTCTCGTGGCGCACGCCGGCATCGAAGCTCCAGTCCCGGGCGATCTGCCAATTGTTCGACACGAAGAACGACACCTGCTTCCACGTCATGTCGTTGGTGTTGCGCAGGATGCCTTCACTGAAGCCTTGCGGATTGGTGATTTGCAGCACCGTGCCATCCGGCAGCTGGTGCTTGATGTCGAGCATGCGCGGATTCGGCTCGAAGGTCGACGCGCCGAAAGGACCCCACACGTGATAGCCCGCTTTGGCATGATTGAAGTACGTGCCGAACGTCCACTGCATGTGTTCTGTCCGCTTCTCGACGGACAGCTTGGCAAGATATTCTTCTGAGCGCAGTTCCTGGATGTTGGCACCTTGGAACATGACCGCGTTCTGCACACTGCCTTCGGTGTGCGGCAGGTCGTAGTTCAAGAGCGAGTAGCTGCGTCCGTCGAGGCTCTGCACCTGAGCGCTGCGGCCGCTGCGCAGATCCGTGTAGGTGGTGATGCCGGCGAGACCGGCGAAGTTCGTGAACCCGGGGATGACGTTGTCCGTGATGTCGTTGGGCATGCTGCCCTGACCGGGACCGTCCCAGCGCCCTTTGTTCTTCGAGTAGCGGACGTTCTCGTGCACGCTCCAGCCGGCGCCGAGCTCGAAATCCGACTTCACACCGAAGGATCCCTGCGTGGTGCCGACCATGTTGCCGGCGAAGTCGTAGGTGGTGAACTCGTTCGCCCCGGTGCGCAGGGCGAACGGCGTGGGCTGATAGGACACCGAGGAGGTGGTGCTCCAGCCCGCGACCG
>JBDTUL010000041.1:0-19554 GCA_040007735.1 Gammaproteobacteria bacterium
TCGCTCATCGGTTATGCGGTGGTCTACACGGTGTGGTTGAAGCGCGCCACGTCGCAGAACATTGTTATCGGCGGCGCGGCGGGCGCAGCTCCGCCCGTGTTGGGCTGGATCGCGGTAACCAACCACGTAGATCCGCACGCGCTGCTGCTGTTCCTGATCATCTTTGTATGGACGCCGCCTCACTTCTGGGCGCTCGCCATCGCGCGCCGAGACGACTATGCGAAGGCGGGCATCCCGATGCTGCCCGTCACGCACGGTGTCGAGCACACGCGTCTTCACGTGCTGCTCTACACGGTGCTGCTGTTTCTGGTGACGCTGTTGCCGTATCTCACCGGCATGTGCGGGCTCATTTATCTGGTCGCAGCACTTGGCCTGAACGCGGGATTTCTCTACTACGCGTTCGCACTGAAAATCACAGCGCGGGAAGAGCTTCCCATGCGCGTGTTCAAGTTCTCAGTCACTTATCTGATGTGGCTCTTCGCAGCCCTGCTGGTGGACCACTACATTCGAATCTAACGGATGAACTCGAGTTTTTTGAGCTCGCCCCCTTCGAACGTCAGCACCGCCGGGAACTTGCCCTGCCCGCGCTTGTAGGTCCAGATTTCCCGCGTGGCTGTGCCTGCCTGATACGTGCCGCCGATCGCGTTGCGGCCGAGGATGGGCTCGCTGATGGTCTGTTTGTCATCCGGCGTGCCGCATTTATCCAGCACGTATGACATCTGCATGCCGGTGCTGACGAGCGAGCTTCCGCAGCGAAGTGTGTCGGCGAAAGCGGGCGCCGCCGTCCAGGCGGCAATTCCCATCAAACCGGTCAGCCAGGGTTTCATTTCTTGCGCGTCAACGCCACGCGCCAGGACGATAGCCGCCGCCCATCCAGCAGCAGCACGCCGCACGCTTCGTAGTGATCGGGATCGAGCTGCATCAGGTGTTCCGTGCCGTAGTACCCCGCGCCGCCTTCGCAGCGATAGAGCGACACGATGGAAGGCCCGACGATGGAGAACGACCCTTTGAGCTTGCCGATGGCGGAATTCTCGGAGGTCCATCGCATGCTGATGGCCTCAGACACCGGCGGCTCGATGAAGTAGTTGTTCACGAACTCCACGGGCGGCGATGACTTTACCTTCAGCGACCCCGCGAGCAGCCAGCAATCCTGCCGGTGCGTGATCTCGGTATAGCCATCGGCGGGCTCGGGTTTGCCGTCCTCGGTCCAGAACGTGCCGACGCCGGACCAGATGCCCGGTGTGAATAGAAAGGTGTGTGTCATACCCGCTCCCCAACCCACCGGCCCCTGGACCGTTGGAAACCCGTCTCGGCAACGCGAGGGCGCCCGTTCCGCCGGACGCGCTGCGATTATGGCGCGCCGGCACCCTTTCGGGGTACGGTGCCAGCGTAATTCTGTGGGGTCTTACGCATGTTGATCGAACGCATCTGGGCAGCGAATGCCTACCGTAACTTTCACTACCTCATCGCATGCCCGGAGACCGGCGAGGCCCTCGCCGTCGACCCGCTGCAATGGCAGCTGTGCCTCGACGCCGCTCGCAAACGCGGTTGGGAAATCACCCAAATCCTGAATACGCATGAGCATGGCGACCACACGGGCGGCAATGCAGGTCTGGTGGGCGCGACCCAAGCCAAGGTGCTGGCCCATGCCGGCGCCGCGGGCCGGATCGGCGGAGTCGACCGCGGCTTGGTAAAGGGCGACGTCGTTCGGGTCGGCCGCACCGTGGAGCTGGAATGCCTCGATACTCCCGGGCACACCATGACGCACATTTGCCTGTTCGGCCGCGCCGAGCAGCCGGCGTTGTTCTGCGGAGACACTCTCTTCAATGCCGGCGCGGGCAACTGCCACAACGGCGGACATCCCGAAGCGCTCTACGACACGTTCGCCAGCCAGTTGTCGCGGTTGCCGGACGCCACGCGAGTCTTTCCGGGGCACGAGTATGTAACGCGCAATCTCGAGTTCACCCTGGATCGGGAGCCCAACAACGCCGCTGCGCAGACGCTGCTCGCCAAGGCACGGGACGATGCGCCTACGGACTCCGTCGTCACCACGCTGGGCGAAGAGAAGCAGATGAACACGTTCTTCCGTTTGCAGAACCCGGCCATCATCTCGCGGCTGCGTGAGGCGTTTCCGGGCATCGGCGAGCACCCGGACGCGCGCACGGTGTTCGTCAAACTACGCGAGCTACGCAACCGCTGGTGAGGGGCTGAACCGCGCGAGCGACGTGCGGTACCCACGTAACCTACCAATTTTTTCTGGAGACTATGGTTATGCGCACAGGGACCCGAGTTCTGATCACGGCACTTTTCGTCGCCAGCGTTCCGCAAGTGTGGGCGGCGGCCTCGGGGCCCAGCAGCGGCGGCTCGAACATGCCGGACATGAGTCCGTCGCGCGCGCAGACGCCCGAAGAGAAGGCAAAGTCCGCCTACAACTCTGGCGTGCGGACGGTCAACAAGGCCGACAAGTACGACACGGTTGCCGGGAAAGCCACGGACGCGCGCAAGAAAGACAAGGCTGCCGCTGAAGCGCAGGAGCAATACAAAAGTGCGCTCGAGAAGTTCGAGCAGGCCGTGCAGTACGCGCCGGGGATGTACGAAGCGTGGAACTACGTTGGCTACACACACCGCAAGCTCGGTGACTATGACCAGGCCCTTTCGGCGTATGACCGCGCGCTGGCGTTGAAACCTTCGTACCCGGAAGCCATCGAGTATCGCGGTGAAGCGTTCCTGCGCATGAAGCGGTTCGACGATGCGAAGCAGGCGTACCTCGACCTGTTCGCCGGCAATCGCGTGCTGGCCGACAAGTTGCTGGATTCCATGAAGGCGTGGCTTGCCGCGCAGGCCGGCGCGGGCGGCGATGCCGCCAGCGTCGAGGACCTCACCAAGTGGGTTCAGGAGCGCAGCCAGATTGCCGGACAGACCGCGGCGCTCACGCGTGAGGGCACCAGCGCAGGCGCGAGCTGGCGCTGAGGCGCGCAGGAGCTGACGCACTCGTGCCCGATGCGGATGCTGCCGCACCAGATAGGCCGTTCAAGTTAGACGTTGCACCCGCCGCGCGGGCAAGCTCGGTTCTTCTGCAATCTCTCGTATTGATTTCGCTCCTGTCGGGGGCGCCGGCCAAGGGCGCCCCTGTTGGCGATACGCCGATGGCGGCGCAACCTGCATATGACTGGCACTTGCCACGCGGCTTCCCCATCCCCGCAGTGCCCGCCGACAACCCGATGTCGAACTCAAAGGCCGCACTCGGCCGGCGCCTCTTCTTCGAGACCCGTTTATCGCTAACCGGAAAATATAGTTGCGCGAGTTGCCACGAGCCCTCACGCGCGTTCACTGATGGGCGGCCGCTGGGAATCGGCGCAACCGGCCAGCCCACCGCCAACAATTCAATGGCCCTCGTGAACGTCGCGTACAACACGAGCTACGGCTGGTCGAAGCCCGAAGTCCGTTCGCTCGAACAACAAATGCTCGAGCCCCTGCTGAACGAGCACCCCATCGAAGTGGGCCTCAAAGGCCGCGAACGTGAAGTAGCCACGCTGCTGACGAACGACGCGGACTATCACGCCGCCTTCGCGCAGGCTTTCCCCGAATCCAACGGCGAGGTCACCTTCGATCTCATGGTGAAAGCCATCGCCGCTTTCGAGCGAACGCTGATCTCCGGCCGCTCGCCCTTCGACCGCTATGTGTTCGAGGGCCAGCATGATGCCTTGAACGCAGACGCCAAGCGCGGCATGGCGCTCTTCTATTCCGCCCGCCTCGGCTGCTCGGGCTGTCATTCGGGTTTCAACTTCGCCGGCAACTGGCGCGACGCGCAGGGCGCAACCGGGGAGCCGAGCTTCGCAACCAACGGACTGAGCAGCGTCGCTGTGCGAGTGCCGACACTGCGCAACGTGGCGGTCACGGCGCCGTACATGCACGACGGAAGCCTCTCGACGCTCGAGGCCGTCGTGGCTCATTATGAGAGTGCAGGCAGGCGCGCGAGTACCGTGACCAGTGAACCGGCCAACGCGAAGACAGGTGAAAAATCGAGCGATGCGCCGCGTCCCGGAATACGGACATTCACGCTAGACGCCACGGAACGGGACGACCTGGCCGCTTTCCTGCGCAGCCTGACCGACACAGAGTTTCTCGCGGGGTTCGATGAGCAGCGCACGCATTCTCTATCTGGACGATGAAGCACCACTGGTGTTTCTGATGAAACGCATGCTGGAGCATCTCGGCCACGGTGTTCAGGCGTTCACGAATTCCGACGAAGCGCTCGCAGCGTTCACAGCGGCGCCCACGCAGTTCGATCTCGTGATGACGGACATGTCGATGCCCGGCATGAGCGGCATCGAAGGCGCGCAGCGCGTGCTCGCCTTGCGGCCCGACACGCTCATCGTCATTGCGACGGGCCACATTCAGGATAGAGACGTCGAGCGCGCGCGCATAGCCGGCGTGCATGAGGTCATCCAGAAACCCAACAGCCTCGAGGCCATGGCCCGAACGGTGGAGCGGCTCCTCAGTCGCGAGGCGGCTGATAAGTAAGAGGGACGTGTCGCGGGTGTGAAGCCACGCGGGCGAGCCACGATTGCACATTCGGATACGCCGACAAATCCAGCCCCGCGTCGGGTGCCACGTGCGTGTAGGCGTATAGCGCGATATCCGCAATCGAGTACTGTTCGCCCACGAAGTACTTCCGCGTTCTCAGATGTTGGTCCATCACGTTCAGGGCCTCGCGGCCGCGGGCAAGCCGGTCCGGCAGTTCCGCGCGGCGCGGGGAATCCGCCGGCAGGTGCCGAACGATGAAGCGCGGCGTGGCCACGTACGGCTCATGGCTGTACTGCTCGAAAAACATCCACTGCAGTACCTGGGCGCGGCCCAGCCGATCCGCCGGAATGAACGGCGTGCCTTCTGCGAGGTACCAGAGAATGGCATCGGACTCCGCGAGGAAGGTGCCGTCGTCCAGTTCGAGCGTCGGCACACGCCCGTTCGGGTTCTTGGCGAGAAACTGCGGAGTGCGCGTTCCACCTTTCACGATATCCAGCTCGGTCCAGCGATAGGGCTGCTGCAGCAAGGCAAACAGCAGGCGGGTTTTGTAGCCGTTACCTGAGTCCAGATAGTCGTAGAGCTTGGGCATGAGATCTTCCGGGCGAGAGCCCTTGATGCGGGCGAGGCAGTATCGGGCGGCCACCCCGGGTCTGTCTCGAGAAAAGCTGAACGCGCAGGTCGCATCGTTTAGTTTCACTGCCTGATGTAGGCTTCCCTCCCGCATGTACTCGCCCTTCTACCGCCGCAGCTTCCTCATTGGCACGGTCCTGATCCTGGGCTGGGTGCTGATGCAGTTTCTGGGGCCGTTCTGGGCGCCGCTCGGGTGGGCCGCCATCCTGTCGTTCATGCTCAACCCGGCGCACCGCTGGCTCACCCGCAAGCTCAAGGGCCGCGCGGGCGCCTCCGCCGGAATCATCACCGGGCTCACGCCGTTCGTGATCATCGCGCCCATCGTCGCTTTCGGGGTCATCTTCGCGCGGCAGGTGTCCCTGCTCATCGACTATCTGCGCGGGCGCCAGTTCGCAAGCTACCCGGTCATCCTGGAGAAGCTCCAGAGCCTGCCGCTCGTGGGCAAGCTGCTGGGCTTCCTGGGCGCGGATGCATCGATTACGGCCGAACAGATCGAAAACTGGCTCGTCGGCGGCGCGCAGACCGTTCTGAAGTCCGCGGCGGCGATCAGCGGCAACGTGGCGCTCGGCGTGCTCGGCACGCTGGTCGGCTTCTTCCTGATGCTTTTCCTTATCTTCTTTCTCCTGCGCGATGGGGAATCGATGCTCCAGCACCTGATGCGTCTAGTGCCCATGGACAAGGCCCGGGGAGCCAAGCTTCTGGATTACCTCAGCAATGTCACTCGCGCCGTGGTGTTCGGCCACGCGCTGACAGCGGTTATCCAGGGCACGCTGGTGGGCATCGGCTGGGCCATCGTCGGCCTGCCATCACCCGTGGTGTTCGCGGTGTTCGCCGCCATCGCAGCGTTCATTCCCGCGGCGGGCACGGGCTTCGTGCTGGTTCCGGCCGTGCTGTACCTGGCGTTCAGCGGGCAATGGGGCTGGGCCATCTTCCTGGGGCTGTGGGCCGCGGGCGTCGGGTTTTCGGACAACGTGATTCGCCCGTACCTCACCCGGCAGCGGGCGCCCGTTTCCACGCTCACCATTTTCGTCGGCGTCATCGGCGGCGTGGCGGCATTCGGGTTCCTGGGTTCGCTGATCGGACCGGTGGTGCTGGCGCTCATCGTGGCGCTGCTTCGGTTCGCTGAAGAGGAAGTCTCCCAAGAAGCCTGAGCGCTGCGTGCGGCATTTCCCGGCCCGGCCCGCCCCTCACCCGGCGGAAGCGCCCCCTGAACATATACAATCCGCGCCCTCATGGACCTCTCGCCGATCCTGAATCCCCTGAACGACGCGCAGCGCGAGGCGGTCACCGCCCCGCTCGGGCCTGTTCTCGTGCTCGCGGGCGCCGGCAGCGGCAAGACCCGCGTGCTCACCCACCGCATCGCCTGGCTCATTCAGGCCGAGGGCGCTTCCCCGCACGGCATTCTTGCCGTCACGTTCACGAACAAGGCCGCCGGCGAGATGCGCGGACGCGTGGAGAGCCTGCTCGGGATTCCCGGCTCGGCCATGTGGATCGGCACGTTCCACGGCATCGCCCACCGGCTCCTGCGCATGCACTGGCGCGAAGCGAACCTCGTGCAGAACTTCCAGATCATGGATTCGGAAGACCAGGGCCGGCTCATCAAGAAGATGCTGAAGGCGCAGGACCTCGACGAAACCCGCTGGGTGCCGCGCGAGGTGCAGTACTTCATCAACAACAACAAGGATGAAGGCAAGCGTCCGAAGCAGCTGAAAGATGGAGGCGATCCGACGCGCCGCCAGTTCATCAAACTGTATGGCGACTACGAAGAGCTGTGCCAGCGCTCGGGCGTCGTGGATTTCGCAGAGCTGCTGTTACGCGCCTTCGAACTGTGGCGCGACAACCCTTCGCTGCTCGCGCACTACCAGAACCGTTTCCGCTACGTGCTGGTGGACGAGTTCCAGGACACCAACGACATCCAGTACGGCTGGATGAAACTCGTCTCGGGTGCGAACGGCTTTCCGTTCGTCGTCGGCGACGATGACCAGTCGATCTATCGCTGGCGCGGCGCGAAGGTCGAGAACCTGCACCAGTTCCAGCGGGATTTCCCGTCGGCAAAGCTGTGCCGGCTGGAACAGAACTATCGCTCCACCGGTGCCATCCTCGATGCCGCGAATGCGCTCATCGCGCACAACGGCGGCCGTCTCGGCAAGAATCTCTGGACCAGCGGAGCCAAGGGCGAGCCCATCCGGGTGTACTCCGCGTTCAACGAACGGGACGAAGCGGACTTCGTGGTCCACCGCATCCGCGACTGGTCGAACCAGGGTGGCGTACGCCGCGAAATCGCCATTCTCTATCGCTCGAACGCGCAGTCCCGCGTGTTTGAAGAAGCGTTCATCTCCGCGCGCATTCCGTACCGCGTATACGGCGGCCTGCGGTTCTTCGAACGAGCGGAAATCAAAGACGCGCTCTCGTACCTGCGCCTCATTTCGAGCCGGCGCGACGACGCGTCGTTCGAGCGCGTGGTCAACCTGCCCACGCGCGGCATCGGTGCCAAGAGCCTCGACATCATTCGCGCACACGCGAAGGGCGCGGGCTCCTCGCTGTGGGAAGCCACGGCGGCCTGCATCGGCAGCGATGCGCTGGGCCCGAAAGCCACTGGGGCCGTTTTGGGATTCATGGATCTCATCGAACGCCTGGCGCGCGACATCACGGCCCTGGCGCTGCATGAGCAGGTGGATCACGTCCTGCAGGCCAGCGGCCTCATCGAGCATCACAAGCGCGAGAAGGCGTCGGACCGTGGCGAAGCCCGCGTCGACAACTTGAACGAACTCGTCAGCGCTGCGCGGGGCTTCGAGCCCGAAGGCGTCGAGGGTGAGCTGCCGCCGCTTGAGTCTTTCCTGGCACACGCCGTGCTCGAATCGGGCGATGGCCAGGCCGAAGCGTGGGAAGACTGTGTGCAGATGATGAGCCTGCACACCGCGAAGGGCCTCGAATTCCCGGTGGTCTTTCTCACCGGCATGGAAGACGGGCTCTTCCCGCATCAGCGCTCGCTCAACGACCTCGAAGGCCTCGAGGAAGAGCGCCGGCTCTGCTACGTGGGCATGACGCGCGCGATGAAGCAGCTCTATCTCACGCACGCCGAGCAGCGTCGGTTGCACGGCTCTGACAACTACTGCATCCCGTCGCGTTTCATAAAAGAGGTTCCTGAGGAACTCATTGAGGAAGTGCGACCGCGCGTGCAGGTGTCTCGGCCCGTGGCCGTGAGCCGTTTCCGGCCCGTTCAGGAAGAGCCTTCCGCACCTGGCGTGAAACTGGGCGCCCGCGTCCGGCACGGCAAGTTCGGCGAAGGCGTCATCCTCAATGTGGAAGGCAGCGGAGCCCACGCACGCGTACAAGTGAGCTTCGAACGACAGGGAACGAAGTGGTTGATGGTTCAGTACGCGAACCTGGAGCCCCTGCGTTGACTTCTCACGCGCTGCGCGCGGGACTTACGCGGTTCGCAAGAGCGAACCCCGTGCGGATACTGCAGACATGAAGATCGTAATCTTGGGCGCGGGCCAGGTCGGCAGGACAGCGGCGTATCACCTCTCCCGCGAAGAGGCGAACGAAGTCACCGTCGTCGATCAGAACGAGGATGTGCTGCGGGATCTGCAAGACCGCCTCGACATTCGCACCGTCGCGGGCAACGCCTCTTATCCCACCGTTCTCGAAGCCGCCGGCACGCCCGAGGCGGACATTCTCGTTGCGCTCACGAGCAGCGACGAAGTGAACATGATGGCTTGCGAAGTGGCCTACACGCTGTTCCGCACGCCCACGAAGATTGCGCGCATCCGCTCCGCCGAATACACCAGCCGGAAAGAGCTCTTCAGCGAAGAAGCGTTGTCGGTCGACGTCTTCATCAGCCCGGAGCAGCTGGTTACGGAGTACATCGAGCGCCTGATCCGCCATCCTGGCTCCCTGCAAGTGCTGGAATTCGCGGATGGCAAGGTCACGCTCGTTGGCGTGCGCGCGCGGAAAGGCAGCCCGCTGGTGAATCGCGCGTTGCGCGAGTTGAAAGAGCATCTGCCCAAGGCAGACGCGCGCGTGGTCGCCATCTATCGCCAGGGCCGCAGCGTAAAGCCCGATGGCGGGACCATCATCGAAGAAAACGACGAGGTGTTCTTTCTCGCCGCGCGTAACGACCTGCGCCGCGTGATGAGCGAGCTTCGGAAAGAAGAAGGCCCGGTACGCCGCGTCGTCATTGCCGGCGCCGGCAATATCGGGTTCCGGCTTGCGAAGGCGCTGGAGAAGGAAAACCAGGTCAAGCTGATCGAGCGCGACGGCAAGCGCGCGCGCAAGGTGTCCGAGCTACTCGAGAATACCATCGTGCTGAATGGCGATGCCGCTGACGAAGAGCTGCTGATCGAAGAGAACATCGACAGCGCCGACGTGTTCGCCTCGCTCACCAATTCAGAGGAAGCCAACATCCTGTCGGCCATGCTGGCGAAGCGGCTCGGCGCCCACAAGGTGATGGCGTTGATCAACAAGCCTTCGTACGCGGAGCTGATGGAAAGCGGCAGCATCGATATCGCCATCTCGCCGCAGACCATTACCATCGGCTCCCTGCTGGCGCACGTGCGCCGCGGTGACGTCGTTCGAGTGCATTCATTGCGCCGAGGTGCTGCAGAAGCGCTCGAAGTCATTGTTCATGGCAGCGATCGCAGCTCACGTGTGGTGGGCAAGCGCATCGAAGAGATCAAGCTTCCGGACGGAGTTTCCATTGGCGCCATCGTGCGCGGCGACGAAGTGATCATGGCTCACCACGACACCTCCATCCAGGCGGACGACCACGTCATCCTGTTCCTGACCGACCGCAGACACGTCGAAGCCGTAGAGCGCCTGTTCCTCGGCGCGTCCACCCGCTGAAGCGGCCGGAGTAGATTCGAACATGCTGGGCGTCGCTCACGTTCTCGGCTCATTGCTCGCCCTGTTCGGCATCACGTTCGTGCTGCCCCTGATTACGTCGCTCATCATGGGTGACGGCAAGGAACTCGCATTCATCATCGCCGCGGCGGTGAGCTCGGGCGCCGGCCTGCTCATCTCGCTCGCCACGCGCGGGCACGCCCGCGAGCTGAAACCCCGCGACGGTTTCCTGCTGGCGACCCTGAGCTGGGTGCTGATGTCGGCGTCCGCCACCATCCCGCTGTTGATGGTGATTCCGGATCTCTCTTTCACCGACGCGTACTTCGAGGCGATGTCGGGCCTCACGACCACGGGGTCCACTGTTCTGACGGGGCTCGACAGCCTGCCGCCTTCCATCAATCTCTGGCGCCACGCGCTTCACTGGTTCGGCGGCCTCGGCATCATCGTGCTGGCAGTGGCCGTGCTGCCGCTGCTGGGCATCGGCGGCATGCAGCTCTACAAGGCGGAATCGCCCGGCCCGGTGAAGGACGAGAAGCTCACGCCGCGTATCACCGAGACGGCCAAGTCGCTCTGGGTGGTGTACACGTTCATGACGTTGTTCGGCATCGTTGCCCTGCGCGTGGCCGGCATGAGCTGGTTCGACGCTATCTGCCACGCGTTCTCGGCCATGGGCCTGGGCGGGTTTTCCACGCATGACGCTAGCATCGGCTATTTCAATTCCGTGTCCATCGAGCTGGTGCTGACGCTGCTGATGGTGGCTGCGTCGCTCAACTTCGCGCGCCACTTCGTGGCACTGAGAAGACTGACGTTCCGGCCCTACCTGCACGACCCCGAAGCGAAGGCCATCGCGATGGTGCTGGCTTTCAGCGTCATCTTCATCGCGCTGCTGCTCACGTTCTCGGGAACCTATCCCAGCTTCTTCACGTCGCTGCGCTACTCGCTGTTCAACGTGGTCTCCATGGCCACCACCACCGGCTTCGTGTCGCAGGACTTCGAGCAGTGGCCAGCGTTCGCACCCATCTGGATGCTGTTCCTCACCTGCATCGTGTGCAGCACTGGCTCCACCGGTGGCGGCATCAAGATGTTCCGCACGCTGTTGCTCGCCAGGCAGGCGGGTCGCGAGCTCAAGCTGCTCGTGCATCCAAACGCCGTCTGGCCGGTACGCATTGGCGGCAGGCCAGTGCCGGACCGTGTCGCAAGTTCCGTGCTGGCCTTCATCTTCCTGTACTTCATGACAGTGGTGTCGCTCACGTTCGCGCTGCTGCTGACCGGGCTCAACTTCGACTCATCCTTCAGCGCCGTCGTGGCCTCGGTGAACAACGCCGGGCCGGGACTCGAAGCCGTCGGCCCGATCCGCAACTACAAGGATCTGACGGACGCCCAGACCTGGATTTGCACCATCGCGATGCTGATTGGCCGTCTCGAAGTGTTCAGTGTGCTGGTGCTGTTCACACCCACTTTCTGGCGCAAGTGACGGCCATCAACGTTTCGCGGGCGACACGCTCACTGCACTGATCCCGCCCTGACGCCCACTGGTCCCGCTCCGCGCCGACGCGATGGCGTCTTCATCGTGCGGGCGGAGCAATTCATCGCAGTTCGCTGCAACCAAACCGGTGTTGCCGCATCCTAGTGGTACGCCTTTGCGCGGTGTGTGCGCGCGGGTACGGGTCTGGGGGCTGCGGTCGGGTTCCTCCTGCTATGTTGGCTCGCTGGGGACTTAGAGCCGATCAAGCTTCTCGCCGCAGCCTTCAGTCTCGTGCCTGCGCAACCCTCTGCGGAAGGCGGCAGGGGAGCGGGCGCCATATGACGACAGACCCGACACAAACGGGCCAGATCATGCCAATCAGACCCTCCGTCGCGACGCGCACGGAGCTTGGGCCGACCGCGCCCGCAGATCGCGCTTTCCCCTGCGCACAACGCAAATCCGGTCTGGCGGAAATACAGCCGGCGGACACCTGGCGCCTGCTGCTCGCCGTCACCGTTCCCTTCTGGGTCTACCTCGCCTTCATGCGCGTGGTCGCCTTCGCGCTGGTGAATGCCGGCAACCCAGGCATGATCATCGCGGCGCCTCATCTGCGGCTGCTTCAGCACGCGTTGCTGTTGCCGCTTCTGCTGCTGTTCTATCGGCTGGCACTCAATATCGATTGGTCTGCCCGCGCGCGTGCGCGCGGATTGCTGGCGCACGCCCTCATGGCAGTGCTGTTCGCGTTGCTGGCTCGTCCGATCCTCGTTGTGCTGGTCGCCGCGGACACGCATGACTGGTCACTCATGCAGGAACTGCTGGACTCGACGTTTGGCTTTCGCATGTCGCTCGACCTGTGGGTATCGAGCTTTTCGGACTTCTTTCTCTCATACCTTCTGGGTCTCGCCATCCTGCTGGGCGTGCGGAACTATCGCGAGCTGAAGTACACCCAGCTGCGCGCGGCGAACCTGCAGTCGGCCTGGACCCAGTCGCGCCTCCAGGCCTTGCGCATGCAGCTCAACCCGCACTTTCTGTTCAACACGCTCAATGCCGCTGTCGCACTGGTGTCGAGCCGCCCCAAGGCGGCCGAGCAGATGCTGGTGAGGCTGGCGGATCTGCTGCGCAGGACCTTGCGCGAGGGCGAGACGGATTTCATTCCCGTGTCGCGCGAGGTGGACTTCGTGCGCAACTATCTCGAAGTGCAGCGACTCCGCTTCCCGGACCGGCTCGCCTTCAACCTGGATATCGAGCCGCAGGCCCTTCGCGCCGCCGTGCCGAGCCTGCTGCTGCAACCCCTTGCCGAGAACGCCATCGTTCATAGTGTTACCGCGGACAGCGAACAGATCCGCGTGGATGTACGCATTCACCGTGTAGCCAGGGGTCTCGAAGTGCTGGTTCGCAATTCCGTGGCGCGGCCTCAGGCAGAGGTGCGCATCGGAGTGGGGCTCGGCAACACGCGTGAGCGTTTGAAGACTTTGTTCGAGGACGACTACGAGCTCGAGTTGATTCACGAGCGGGACGGCTCCGTCGTCGCGCGCGTGCGCATTCCCTACATCGAGTCTGCGGAACAGGAGGCGGCGTGAGCATCAGGGCACTGATCGTGGATGACGAGCCGTACGCACGCGAGCGGTTGCGCGAGCTGTGCGCCCTGGAGCCTGACGTTGCCGTGGTCGGCGAGGCAACGCACGGCATCGAAGCCATCGAGCAAGTGGAAGCAGCGCGGCCGAACCTGCTGCTGCTAGACGTGCAGATGCGGGGCACGAATGGCTTCGACGTCCTGGAGCGCCTGACGGGAGATCGCCCGCTCGTGGTGTTCGTGAGCGCGCACGACCAGTACGCGCTCGCGGCATTCAGCGTGGAGGCGGTGGACTACCTGCTGAAGCCGTTCGATCGGGATCGTTTTCGCCAGGCCATGCGCCGCGTTCGGACTCGATTGTCCGGCGACAAGAACTCGGACCTGGCGGACCGCATCTCGAGCGCCGTGCGCGAGACGGTAATCTCAGTGGCGGGTAAAACTCCACCGAGCGGCGCGCCCAAGCGCATCGTCGCCGAGCGCGACGGCCGGCTGTTTTTCATCGCGCAGGCGGATATAGACAGCGTGGAAGCGAACCGCAACTACGTGAACATCAGCTCCGGCGAAGAGAAATTCACCATACGCTGGACCATGCAGCAGGCCGAGGGCACGCTCGATCCTTCCATGTTCCTGCGCGTGCATCGGTCTGCCATCGTGAACACGCACAAGATTCGCGAGATGGAGCGCAGGTTCCACGGGGAGTATCAGCTCACTCTCGCCAATGGCCAGAAGTTCACCTCGGGCCGGGCGTATCGGCGGCACATCCAGGCGCACCTGAAGAACGCGCGCTAGGAGCCTGTCTGACTAATAGGCGCCGTAGCGAGGGCAACACAGCAGGTGCCTATCAGGCAGACAGGTACCTGGTTACTCTTCCGGCACGGAGGGCAGCACCAGGCGCGCTACTGCCCCGGTGCGGTCCGTGCGGTTCTCGAGGGTGAGTGTGCCGCCGTGGCCTTCGATGATCTGGCGCGACAGGGTCAGGCCGATGCCGCTGCCGCCCGGCTTCGTCGTGAAGAACGGCACGAAGAGATTGTCGGGGTTGGCAATGCCGTAGCCGGTGTCGCGAACCTCAGTGATCACCGAATCCCGGGTGCGGGAGACAACCACATCCACCGCCCGTGCGTCGCCGTTCGTGGCCTCGACCGCGTTCTTCAGCAGGTTGATCAGCGCCTGTTCGAGCTGGACCGCATCTGCGGCAACCGGCGTTTCGAACGGCGCGCTCACGGCCACACTGCGATAGGGCTGCAGCGCGACCAGCCGGTTGAGCAGCAGGTTCAGAGAAATAACCTGTTTGGCGGGCGCCGGGAGCCGCGCGAGCTGACTGTACGTGGCCACGAACTTCGACAGGGATTCGGCGCGATCGCCGATCAGGCTCAGTCCCTCGAAGACATCGTCGCCCTGCGTTTGCGGGTTCTGCTTGAACAGCATGTCTTTCAGCGTGCCCGCCAGCGATTTGATCGGCGTCAGCGAGTTGTTGATCTCGTGGCCGATCACCCGGATCAGCCGGTGCCACGCACGCCGCTCTTCATCCCGCAGCGTGCGGCTCAGGTCGGACACCACCACCAGCGTGTGTGGCACGCCGCCTTGCCGAAAGATGCGTTTGCGGATCTCGAAGCGGCCCATGCGGCCCGAGAAGGTGAGCGACGCCACGGAGGGCGATTCGCGCGCCAGCAGCTCTTCCAGCCCCAGCTCGCCGGCGGTGCGCCCGATGAGGCTCTCGCTCGAGCGGCCCATCAGCTCGGAGGCGGCTCGATTCAGAAGTTTGAGACGCTGCGAACCATCGAACGCCAGCACGGCCGCCTCGAGCTCTTCGAGAACGGTCTGCACGAGCGCACTGGCTTCCAGCGATTCGAGCCGCTGGCGCTGCAGGGTTTCGCCCAGCTTGTTGATCTCGCGCACCACCTCGCCGAGCGTGTCGCCGGGCGCGGCGCGCCGGCCGCGCAGGGTGTAGTCACCGCAGCGAACGGCTTCGATGAGGTTCGCCAGCGTTTGCAGCGGAGAGATCAGACGCTGCCGCACGGAGAGCGCGCAGCCAATCCAGAACCCGAGCAGCAGGAGTACGAAGATGACGCGCAGTTCGGGGGTGGGCGCATACGTCCACACAAACCAGCAGGCGATAACGGTCGCGGGCAGACCGCTGCCCAGCGCGATGAGCGCTAGCCGATTCTGGAACGCGATGTTCAAGCGCCCGGACTCTACAGTCCGTCGGGGCGGATGCCCAGCTTCTCCAGGCGGCGGTACATGGCGCTCCGGCTGAGACCGAGGGCTTCGGCGGCCTCATTGACGTTGCCGCCCGCGCGGCGCAGGGCCGTGCGGATGAGCAGGCGCTCGGCGTCATCCAGGCTCATGGCCTCGATGCTGGGCGCGGCGGTCACCTGCATGTCCAGACGCAGGTCCACCGCCGTGATGTTCGCGCCCCGGGCCATGAGCACGGCCCGCTCGATGACGTTCCCGAGCTCGCGCACGTTGCCCGGCCAGGAATAAGTCCGAAGCATCTGGAGCGCGCCGTCGTCGAACCCCTCGATGCGACGGCCATATTTCGCCGCCAGCGCCGCGAGCCGCCGGTAGGCGATGGGCACGATGTCTTCGCGGCGCTCGCGTAACGGCGGCAGGCAGACCTCAATGGTGTTCAGGCGGAACAGCAGGTCCTGCCGGAAGCGCCCCTGGGACACCAGCTCCGGGAGATTCGCGTTGGTCGCCGTGACGATGCGAACGTCGGCCCGCTGGGTGCGCGAGGAGCCCACGCGCTCGAATTCACCGCTTTCGATGATTCTCAGGAGTTTGGCCTGCTGGCTCAGCGGCACGTTGCCGATTTCGTCCAGGAACAGCGTGCCGCCATCCGCCAGCTCGAAACGGCCCACGCGATCGGCCTTCGCGTCGGTGAACGCGCCGCGCACGTGGCCCATCATCTCGCTCTCGAACACGCTCTCGGGAATGCTGCCCATGTTCACGGCAATGAGCGACTTCGAGGCGCGCTGGGACAGGGTGTGGATGAGCCGGGCGATGAGGCCCTTGCCGGTGCCGTTCTCGCCGGTGATCAGCACGGACGCATCCGACGGCGCGATGCGCTCGATGGTGTCCAGCACCGCGCGCATCGCGGGTGCTTCGGCCGTGAAATCCTCGTCGCCGGCCGCGCGGAGCAACTGATTCTCGGCTTCGAGCCGGTGACTGCGGCGGACTTCCCGGCTGAAACTCACCTGGTTGCGCACGATCGACAGCACGCGATGGTTGTCCCAGGGTTTCTCGAGAAAATCCCGGGCACCGCGCCGCATGGCTTCCACCGCAACGTCGATGGTTCCCCATGCCGTCATCACGATGACGGGGAGGGATGAGTCCACCGCGTGGATCTGGGGCAGCAGATCCAGCCCCTCGCGGCCGGAAGTGGTGTCGCGCGCATAGTTGAGATCGATGACGGCGACGTCGAACGATTCGGAGCGAACCGCCTCGAGCAGGCCCGCCGGCGAGCTGACGGTGGTGACCTGCATGCCATCGTTCTTCAGCAGCATGCGCAGGGCCGTCAGCACGTCCTGCTGATCGTCGGCGACGATAATTCGTGGCGCTTCCGTTTGGCGGGGCTCGGTCATGCGGAAAGCGTACGTGAATCCCCGTCAATCGCAACGGAGCGCGGTGGCCGGCTGCACTCTCAAAGCGCGCCGCGCGGGGATCCAGCTTGCCAGGAGTGACGCCATCAGCAACAGGCTGAAGACACAGGCATAGATCACCGGATCGTCGGGCGAGAGGCCGGGACGTCCGCCCACCATCGCCCGCGCCATGATCGGCGCCAGGATTGCGCCGAGACCCAGGCCCACGAGCAGCTGGAACACGGCGTTGCGCATGACCGTGGTCAGGATCTGACTGTCGTGTGCGCCGAGCGCGCGGCGAACGCCGATTTCCCGATTGCGCTGGCCGGTCGCGAAGGCGAGCACGCCATAGATGCCGACCGCCGCGAGAATGATCGCTATGACGGCGAACGCTGCGAACACGTTGGACAGCAGGCGCAGCGGCGCGCGTTTCTGCATCTGGAATTCTTGCAGCGTCTTGACCCAGTAGGGGGCCAGATCCGGGTCGAGATGTTGAACGACATCGCGGATCGTTTTTCCGTACGCAGTCGGCTCACCCTTCGTGCGGATGGCCACCGTCATGAACCGCCCGGGCAGCTGGCTGACGGGACGGTAGAGCGTGGGCGGGAAGTCGTTGTCGGTCCAGGTGTCGTCGTGATTGATGTTCGCGGCGACGCCGATGATCGTGAGCGGCTTGCCGCCCGACCCCTCGATCGAGAGCAGGCGCTGGCCGAGGGGATTCTGGTTCGGCAGATACTTGCGCACGAACGCGTCGTTCACCACCGTCACTGCGGCGGAGTCCGTGCGATCGCTGCTGTTGAAATCCCGGCCCTGCAGAATGGGCCGGCGGAACGTGGCGAACGTGCCGGGCGTGACTGTCACGCTCTGCGAAACGGGATAGTCCGTGCGGCTCTCGTACGATTTGCCTTCGATCGCGAAACGAAACTCATCGGCGCCCGTGCCCGGCATCGAGGTCGACGCCGTGGCGGCCAGCACGCCCGGCTTCGTGCGCAGCTGCTCCACCAGCTGCTCGAAGAATCGGGACTGCGCCTCTTTCGAATAGGTGGCCAGCGGCAGGCCGACGCGCGCGCTCATGAACCCTTTCACATCGGCGCCATAGTCCTTCTGGAAAGACAGAACGGTGGCACGCGTCATCAGGCCGGCACCGGTGAGCAACGATGCAGACAGCGCGAGTTCGACGATGACCATCGCCGCGGTGAACTTGCTGAGCCGCATGCCGGTGCCGGTGCGCCCACCGTCCCGCAAAATGCGCATGACATCCGGGCGCGACGCGCGTAGCGCCGGCACGATGCCGGAGAGGAGCGCTGCGATCAGTGCCGTCAGGCCAGACAACGCGGCCACTCTCAGATCGATGGAAAAAGTCCACCACGTCGGCGTATCGACTTCGACCAGCGACTTCATGGCCACGGCCATGAGGTGCAGGGCGATTGCCGCGATGACGAGCCCGCCGGCCACACCGATCAGGCTGACGATGACGCTCTCGGCGAGCATCTGCACGACGAGCCTGGGGCGCCGCGCGCCCAGTGCGACACGCATGCCCGCTTCGTACACCCGGAAATTCGCGCGCACGAAAATGAGGCTGGCGACGTTGGCGCACGCGATGAGCAGCACCAGCCACACCGCTGCGAACATCGCATAGATGATCCGGGCGCCATCGCCGATGAGCGAGACAGCGATCGGCTCGACGGCGGTGGTCATTCCGCCGTTGCTGCGGGGATAGAGCGTGGCGAGCCGCGCCATGATCTCCGCCATTTCATCCTCGGCCTGCCTTGCCGTGACGCCCGCCGCCAGGCGCCCGATCGCCCCGACGCCCACCGCGCTCTCATACGACTGCTCGCCCCGGTGTTCCTGGGCAACGTCGCGCGCCATCGGCACCCATAGCGCCTCATTGGTGGGATACGAAAAGCCCTGCGGCATCACGCCGATGACGACGCTGGGCCGCGCATTCACGCGCACGACGCGGCCGAGCACGTCGGGGTCCTGGTTGAAGCGCGTGCGCCAGAGGTTGTAGCTGAGAATGACGGTCGGCTCGGACGTGGGCAGGTCGTCGCTTTCGTTGAAGTCACGACCGATGAGCGGCTTCCCGCCCAGCACACGCATGAAATTCCAGGTGACCATGCCGCCGCTGTAGCGCTCCGGCATTCCCTCGCCGGAGAGGATGACGGTGCCATTGAATTGAGCCGCCAGGTCCGCGAACGTGTGCTGCTGTTCCTTCAGCTCCGCGTAGTCGAGATACGCGAGCGCCAGGTGGGACTGCTTGCGCGCCGGCTCGGTGGCCTGGATGGTGTAAAGGCGGTCCGCGCCCGGGAACGGCGGCGGCTTCAATAACGTGGTGTTGATGACGCCATACGTGAAGATGGTGGCGCCGAGACCCAGCGCCAGCACGGCCGACGACAGCGCGAGGAAGGCCGGGGCGTGGCGCAGTCCGCGCCAGGCGGCAATGAAATCGTCGATGAGGAACATGCCGGAACTCCTCTGGTTCATTGGAAAAAAGTCGCCTACGGCGCTTTTTTCAGACGTCACTACGATTTCCGGCGGCAAAAAGCGTGGTTTTTGCCACCTACATTTGCGCGTATTCAGACCACAGCCAGTTCACGCGTGATGATCGGGCGGCCCAGGTCTTCGAACAGAATGCGGCCGTCGAACAGCTGCACGCGGCGCTCTGCGAAGTCCGCGTAGCGCATGTCGTGCGTCACCATGCAGATGGTTGCGCCGTCGGCATGCAGCTTGCGAAGCAGATCCATCACGGCCTCGCCGTTCTTGGAATCGAGATTTCCCGTGGGCTCGTCGGCAAGCAGGATGGAAGGGCTTCCGCCCAGCGCTCGCGCCACCGCCACGCGCTGCTGCTGGCCGCCGGAAAGCTGCGACGGGTAGTGGCTGATCCGGTGCGCCATTCCCACTCGCTCCAGCGCTTCCATCACCGCTTTCTTGCGCGCCTC
>JBDTUL010000042.1:0-19328 GCA_040007735.1 Gammaproteobacteria bacterium
TGACGTCGCCGAGCTCCCATTCGAGCTTTGTAGAAATACCGCCGATTCGGGGGCGGTTAAAGAAGGCGAGGTCGGAGCCGTAGTGTCGTGAGTAGGGCTCCGAGCGCACGGACTGTGGTACGAGAGCCTGATAAACCGGATTGGTAGACGTGCCAGGGCTGAAGTAATGCCAGACGGTGGCCGCGTCATTGGCTTCGTAGTAATCGGCCTTGACGATCGCGCGGAAGGAATCCGTGAACTGCGCGTCGAGCGTGAGTCGCGCCGCCCAGCTATCCGTATCTTCTACGTCACTACGAACCACCCCGAGTCCTGCGGGATCGTCGATTGGGCGGGTGACCGTGGTGTAACCCGAGCGTTTCTCGCGCTGCGCGGCGAAGCGAATTCCCACGCGGTCGCTGACAGGAACGCTCACCGCCGCAAATGCGCGGACCAGGTCGTAATTGCCCATCGTGAGCGAGGCTTCGTACTCCGGCTCCTTACCCGGCCCCTTCGTGATGACATTGACCGAACCTCCCGTCGCGTTTCGCCCGTACAGCGTGCCCTGCGGACCGCGAAGCACTTCGATGCGCTCGACGTCCATGAACGCGGGAACCGCGCCGGCGCTGCGCGAGATATAGACGCCATCGCTATGAAACGCGGTCGAGCTGTCGGAACCGCCTACGACGGAGGAGTAGCCAATCCCCCGAATGTAGATCTGCGCCTCTCCTTGAAACAGGCTCACGAGCACGCTTGGGTTCAGCGTAGCGAGCGCCTCGACGGAAGTTGCCGACTGCATTTCAAGGTCGGCTGCCGAGTAAGCTGACACCGCTGCCGCGGTTGTCTGCACTTCCGTCTGCCGCCGTTGCGATGTCACGATGACTTCCTGAAGCGTGCCCTCCGGCGCCGCGTCGCTGGCATCGTCGGCAACAGCGGCCGCCGGAGCGAGAATTCCGCAGACGAGCGCAAGCACGCTGCTCGCGTGTACCCATTTCGACATATCGTTCCCCCTCGACCGCCGCTGTGCGAGCGGTCGTTTCAGCGCAAGCTACGGGAGAGCTCCCGGCCGCGCAGGCGAGCGCGTGCAGTGAAACTGGGCCAGGAGTGCAACGGTAAGCAGGTTCGAGCTTGAGGCGCGCGTCGGCGCGGGTGTAGCCTTTCGACAAAGGGGGAGAACGACGATGCTCGAGCACAACTCGGCTGACGTTCGCGACCACGGGCTGATCTCCGCGTGGTCCTCTCACTCCCATCCCGCTCGGGAGCGGCACGATGCGTGGGCGCAGGTGCTGAGCGATTTCTTCCTGCCCTGGACCGTCACTTCCCGCCCGAAAGCCGATGTGGCCGCGACCGTGCGCGAATGCCGGTTAGATGACTGCCGCTACATCTACTGCACCAGTGATTCCATCAGCGGCCAGCGCGCGGCGCACGACATTGGCCGTACGCGCGGCGACTTCTTCAGTCTGCTCTACGTGCTCTCGGGCTCCGAAGTGCTGAAGTTCAAGGGCCGCGAGGTATTGCTGCCTGCGCATCACTTCGTGCTGTGGGATTCGGAGCGGCACATGGAATTCGCGGTGACGCAGCCGCTGGCGAAACTCACGCTGATGGTGCCCGAGCGCCAGATGAAGGCCCTGTTACCGAACGCGCAGGACTACGTGGGCATTCCGGTGGATGGCAGCCGTGGCTTGGGACGTTTGTTCACAGACCATCTGCGTGCGCTTCAGCGTGAGGCGTGGCAAATGAGTGGGCAGGATCTCACGCGCCTGCGGTCACCCACGCTCGAGCTGCTTGCGCGCGCGCTCGGCTCGCTGCCGTGCCGCCGCCGGCCAAGCGTCCGCGAACAAACATTCCGCCGCATTCGCGAATATGCTCTCGCGCGGCTGGCCGAAAGCGGCCTCACGCCGCGGATGATCGCTCGCGAGACGGGCGTCTCCATCCGCTACCTGCATCTGCTGTTTGCGGACATTGGGACCAGCGCCGCGGCCTGGGTGCGCGCGCGCCGGATCGAACGCAGCAAGCTCGACCTGGCCGATCCGAACATGGCCGCGCGCTCCATTACGCAGATCGCGTTTCAGTGGGGGTTCAACGACGCAGGCCACTTTGGCAAGGTGTTCCGCAAGGCGACGGGACTGTCGCCGCGGCAGTATCGTCAGCGTTTTCTGCTGAAGAGGTAGCCCGCGCCGGCGGGCGAAAGATACTCGAGCGTGAGCCGCTCGAACCGGGCGGCGACACGTCCGCTCTCATGAATGCGGAATGCTCAAACGGCGGCGCGCTTCTGCCGCTCCACCCACACGACCAGGCCCTGGGCGTTCAGGTCCAGATCCGTCTCCAGCAGCTCGTCCAAGTACGAGGGCGACGCCTTGCAGCCGTGCTTGCGCAGCAGGCTGAACCAGAGCTGCTTCATCTCATTGAGGATGGCGGCCTTCATGTCTGACGCCGTGGCGTTCCGCTGCGCGATGGCGGCGAGCTGCCGCACCTGGGTTTTCAGGCTTTCGCCCAACCGCGTTACGTCGGTGACGCGGCTGTAGTGCATGAGATACATCGACTCCGGCTTGTACGCGAGCAGCCGGTCGATGGAGGCGATGAGCTGGTCCGGATCGAACTGTGAGGGCGTCGTCGTCGGAACGATGAACGCACCCTTCTCCGTGTCGAGTTCCCGGTAGGACAGGCCAAAGGTGTCGCCGGTGAAAATGGCCGAATGCCGCAGGTCCACGATGCAGTGGTGGTGAAGCGCGTGGCCGGGTGTGTGCACGAACTCGAACTCGCGCCCGGCCAGGGCAATGCGCTGCAGGTCTTTGGTCAGCACGACGCGCTCCGCGTCGAGGGGCACGATTTCGCCGTAGAGTTGCCGGTACGTCGCATCCCCGTACACCGTCTTGGAGGCGGCGATCAGTTTCTGCGGCTCGATCAGGTGAGGCGCGCCGCGTGGATGCAAAACCGCCTTTGCATTGGGCAGCGCTTCGATCAACTTGCCGGCACCGCCCGCATGATCCAGGTGCACATGGGTGAGAAAGACGTAGTCCACCGCTTCGGGTGCGACCCCGAGCTCAGCGAGCGCCGCGAGCAGGTAGGGAACCGAATGAGAGGTTCCCACGTCCACGAAGGCGGCCCGGCCCGACTCCTGGATGATGTGCGCGGCCGCGAGCCCCGGACGCACATACTCCGTGTCGACCGCGGTGATTCCGTGAGGATGGCGAGTAAGTCTGGGCTGTGACATCGGAACTTCCGTCGGCGCGCGCGTTTCGGGCACCATAGCAAAACCCCATTGGCCTTTCGATCAGGGCGGCATGCGAACACATCATTTCGAGCGACTCCTTCCCACCATCGCTGCTGTCGGCCTCACTCTGCTTTCCGCCGCCGCTGCACAGGCCCAGCAAGCCAACGCCGTCACGCTGCGCCGGGAGAGCGGCAACCTGGTGCTAGAGGGCGTGCCACCGCGTGATGCAGCCCTGAGTGAACGGCTCGGCCGCTATGTGAACGGTCGGCAGGCGACGTTTCTCGACTGGCTCGGCGACGGCTCCATGCTCATCGCCACGCGTTTCGGTGATGTGGAGCAGGTGCATCGGGTCGCCGCACCACTTGGCAATCGCGAGCAGCTCACGTTCTACCCTGAGCCCATCGGCGTGGCACGCGCGCCATTGACCGCGAAAGCCGACGGCTTCGTGTTCCTGAAGGATCGTGGCGGCGACGAGAATTCGCAGCTTCACTTCTACCGTGCGTCAGACAAATCCACGCGCCTGCTGACCGATGGCAAGTCGCTCAACGGCAGCCCGGTGTGGTCCCACGACGGCAAACGGGTTGCGTTCCACAGCAACGCGCGCGATGGCCTGAGCTACGACATCTACATTGTCGACGTCGAGTCCAACACCGCGCCCCGGCTCGCCATCGGCGGCCAGCAGGACACCTGGTATCCGCTCGACTGGTCGCCCGATGACACCAAGCTGCTGCTCTGGCGCTATGTCTCGGTGAACGAGAGCTATCTGTTCGTGGCGGATGTCGCCACGGGCACCGTCACACCGCTCGAAGGCGATCCGAACCAGAAAGGCGCCAAAAAGAAATCCGCCGACCTGGTCAGCATCAAGAGCGCGCGCTTCGCGCCCGACGGCCGCGGCATTTACTTCGTCTCGGATGAAGGCAATGAATTCGCGCAACTCTTCTACTTCGATCCGGTGACGCAGGAGAAACGCAAGATCACGCCCGACATCGCGTGGGATGTGGATGCGTTCGACGTCAGCGCCGACGGCCGCTACATCGCGTACGTCATCAACGAAGACGGCCGCAGTCGCCTCACTGTGCTCGACAACCAGATGAAGCTCGATCTGGCGCCACCTGGTGTGCCCGAAGGTCGCATTCTCCAGGTGCAGTTCGATCGCGCGGGCAAGCGCTTGGCGTTCTCAGCCGAGTCCGCACAGTCGCCGCGCGATGTGTACGTGTACGACCTCGCCAAGAGCGCCGTTGAGCGGTGGACACGCAGCGAAGCCGGCCCGGTGGACACGAGCACGTTTGTGGCGCCCGAGCTGGTGCATTACCCCACGTGGGATCGCGTCGCCGGTAAACAGCGCATGCTCTCCGCGTTTCTCTATCGCCCCAAGAGCGCCGGCCCGCACCCTGTGCTGGTCAGCATTCATGGCGGTCCGGAAGAGCAGTATCGACCCGGCTACGAAGCGTTCTTTCAATACCTGGTCAACGAGCTGGGTTACGCCGTCATCGCGCCCAATGTGCGCGGCTCGTCGGGCTACGGGAAGAGCTTCCTGAAACTCGACAACGGACTGCTGCGCGAAGATTCGGTCAAGGACATCGGGTCGCTGCTCGTCTGGATCGGCGTACAACCGGCATTCGATCGCGAACGCGTGGTGGTGATGGGCGGGTCGTACGGCGGCTATATGGCGCTGGCTTCGCTCGTGGCCTACAACGACCGCCTTCGGGGTGGTGTAGACGTGGTGGGCATCAGCAACTTCAACACGTTCCTGAAAAATACTTCGGCGTATCGCCAGGATCTGCGCAGGGCCGAATACGGCGACGAGCGCGACCCGCGCATGCGCGCGTTCTTCTCACGCATCTCGCCGTTCAATAATTCCACGGCCATCCGCCGCCCGCTGCTGGTGGTGCAGGGGTTGAACGACCCGCGCGTGCCGGCTTCGGAATCGGAACAGATGGTGGCGCGAGTGCGCGCGAACGGCGGCGAGGCGTGGTACCTCGCGGCGAAAGACGAAGGCCACGGTTTCAAGAAGAAGTCGAATCGCGATTTCTACCTCGAAACCGTCAGCCTGTTCCTGGAGAAACTGGCGAAGAAGTGAGCTTCACGCCGTGGAGCCGGTGGTTCGAACCTGCCCATGGGAGAAATTGTGCTTCCTTAGCGCGCTTGGCGCATGAACGGCACGGCACATCAGCGAGGACTCGCTTGCCGCAGCGGCCAAGCGTTCATGCCGTAGTTCAGCGCTAAAGAAGCGCCGTTCCCCCTAGTGCTTGACGCTGCGATCCATCGTGAGCACGGTGCTCGGACGCGCTTCGGTCTCGAGTGACGGTTTCTGCTTCGAGTAGTACTCGGCGAGCACCTTCACGTCTTCGTCCTTAACCTGGGCGGCGAACGTGCCCATGATCGGGTTCTTGCGGCCGCCCTTCTTGTAGTCGTGCAGCGCGCGTTCGATGTAATCCGCGTGCTGCCCGGCGAGCGAGGGGTATTGCGGGGTGATGCCCACGCCATCCGGCCCGTGGCAGGCCACGCAAACCTGCGCAGAGTCGGGCGTCTTGCCGACGGGCGCGTTGCCCGTCTTCAGGGGCTTGCCCGAGAAGTACGCAGCGATATCCAGCATGTCCTGGTCGGACAACGTGGACGCTTGTGAATGCATCGTCAGGTGCGAGCGCTCGCCGGCCCGATAGGCCGTGAGGGCGATGACGATGTATTCGGGATGCTGCCCTTCGAGTTTGGGCACGCTGTAGTTGGGATAGGCATTCCGGTAACCCGGGATTCCGTGACACCCGAGGCAGGTGTACGAGATAGCCTTGCCGTGCTCGGCATTGCCGGCACCAGCCGCCGCTTCCTGAGCCTGTATCGCGGTACACGCGAGCGCTGTAAACGCCGTGATTGCAAAAAGAACGCCCGAACGCACCCGAGACCGCATTTCCACGCTCCGACCCACCCCAAAATGGCCCCGAATCTTACGGATTCGCCTTGCCAAAAGCCAACCCAGGGCGGGTACGCTACGCGACAGTGTTCGCCCATGCACCCTCGGATTGACGCACCTGTGCATCACCGCCAACTGAAGCCGCTGCGATGATCGCTCTGATCCAGCGAGTCACCCACGCGAGCGTCCGCATCGGCGAGCGCGTTTCCGGGGCCATCGATCGCGGAATCCTGGCACTCGTCGGGGTCAGTCGGGGGGATGACTCCCTGGCAGCCGACCGCCTGCTCGAGAAGGTGCTCGCCTACCGGATATTTCCGGACGCGGACGGTCGCATGAATCTGAGTTTGCGGGATACGGGGGGTGGCCTTCTTCTGGTACCGCAGTTCACGCTGGCCGCCGACACCCGCAAGGGCACGCGCGCAGGCTTCAGCACGGCCGCGGCACCGGAAGACGCTGCAAAGCTGTTCAGTCATCTACTGGCTCAAGCGCAGGCGCTGCATCGGCCCGTGGCCGCGGGTGAATTCGGCGCGGACATGCAGGTTTCACTCACGAACGATGGGCCCGTCACGTTCTGGCTGGAGACTCCCACGAGTACCTGAGACCCCCTCGGGAGCCTCCCTCAATCGCATGACGCCGGCTGCTGCGGCCGGCTGCCGGACAAGTGACGTAGTCCCCCGTTGTCAGCGAACTTTATGGGTCCGGAAGGGCTCTTTGGCCTATGATCGACCAAGTATTTTTCGCAGACCATTACGCAGGAGTTGAGCTATGGGTATCGGGATGAAAGAGCTGCTCGTCATCCTGCTCGTCGTGCTGCTGGTGTTCGGCGCCAAGAAGCTGAAGAACATCGGCTCCGATCTCGGCGGTGCGGTTCGCGGGTTCAAGAAAGCGATGAGCGACGGCGAGGAAGAAGGCGTCAAGCAGATCCGCAGCGATGCGCCGGATGCCGAATTCGCCGAGGCCGCGAAAGCGGAAAAGAAAGACCGGACAGCCTGATCCGCACCCGCGGCGATGTTCGAAGTCGGTTTCACCGAGCTGCTGGTCATTTTCGTGCTGGCCCTGGTCGTCCTGGGGCCGGAGAAGTTGCCGCGCGTGGCCGCACAGGTCGGTCGCTGGGTCGGGCGCGCGCGTGCCATGGCCCGGCAGTTCAAGGAACAGCTCGAAGAAGAAGTGAACGTGGCCGAGGCCAACAAGACGCGGCCCGCGACGCCGCCGCCATCATCGTCTCTCGACGTTCCACCAGAATCCAGCGTCTCGCCGGATCACAGCACGACGGCCGAGTCCCCTGCCACGCCAGCCGATTCCGCGGCTCGAACCGAAGGTCACGACGCGGGCCCGTCGCCGGAGCCCGAAGCCGAGGTGTATCAACCACCCGCGTATGCCACGGCACCGAGCGATGCGGCCCACGGCCCGTCGAGCGAACCGGTCGCTTCCGCGGTAGAGTCTCCCCCATCAGAAACAGCATCGAACGACACTGCCGCCCCGTTGCCGGAGCCTGCGCTCCGCCCGGGCGATGTGATCACCTCCACGCATGAGCGGGGAATCTGAAAAACTCGCCGAAGGCACACTGATCTCGCATCTTCTGGAGCTGCGCGATCGGCTGATCCGTGCGCTCATCGTCGTTGCGGTCGTCTTCATGCCGTGCGCCTACTACCAGAACGAGATCTTCTCGTTCGTGGCAGACCCGCTGCTGCAGAAACTGCCGAAGGGCGCGACGCTGATCGCGACCAACGTGATGTCGCCGTTCGTGGCGCCCTTCAAGATGTCGTTTTTCGTGGCGCTGTTCATCGCCATCCCGTACCTGCTCTATCAAATCTGGGCGTTCGTGGCGCCCGGGCTCTACAAGCACGAGAAGCGCTTTGCGATTCCCCTCATCGTGTCGTCGATCCTGCTGTTCTATATCGGCGTCGGATTCGCGTACATATTCGTGTTTCCCGTGATGTTCCAGTTCTTCGCCAGCACGACGCCGAAAGGCGTGGCGATGATGACGGACATCACGAGCTACCTGGATTTCGTGCTCACCATGTTCTTCGCATTCGGCGTGGCGTTCGAAGTGCCCATCGCCGTGGTGCTGCTGGTCATCACCGGCATCGTCAGCATCGAGAAGCTGCGCTCCTCGCGCGGTTTCGTGCTCGTCGGCATCTTCATCGTCGCAGCCTTCCTCACGCCGCCGGATGCCGTCTCCCAGTGCATCATGGCCGTGCCGATGTACCTGCTCTACGAGGGCGGCATCGTCATGGCGCGCGTGCTCTCCCGCATGCGTAACGAAGCAAAAGAACGCGACGAAGCCAGCGCGGAGTCCGGAGGAAGCTAGGAGCCTGGGCGATCCTCCGCCTCCTTGCTGCTCGTACAGCTGTTCCGTCAGACTGCGCGCCATCGCGCGACTGCGCCAAAAGCTCTAAGGATCGGCACGCTTCATGACCGACCACTCCGCAACTACCGCCGTTTCACCTGGCACCGGGCCGCAACTCTTCGGCCAACCCCGCGGGCTCGCCACGCTGTTCCTCACCGAGATGTGGGAACGCTTCAGCTACTACGGCATGCGCGCAATTCTGGTGCTGTTCCTGGTGGGCGCGATCGAGCAGGGCGGGCTCGGAATCGACGACCGCAATGGCAACGCCATCTACGGCCTGTACATCTCCGCCACGTATCTGTTGTCGCTGTTCGGCGGCTGGATCGCGGACCGGCTGACGGGCGCGCAGCGTGCGGTGTGGTGGGGCGGCATCCTGATCATGGTAGGCAACGGGCTGCTGGCCGTCGGTTCCACGCAGCTGTTCTTCTTCGGCCTGGTCGTAATCGTGTTCGGCGTGGGGCTGCTCAAGCCGAATATCAGCGCGATGGTTGCGCAGCTCTATCCAGAAGGCGGCTCGCGACGTGACGCCGGCTTCTCGATCTTCTACATGGGCATCAACACCGGCGCGTTCCTGGGCTCGACCATCGTGCCGATCGTCGCGGACAAGTACGGCTGGCGCGCGGGTTTTGCGGCTCCCGCCATCGGCATGCTGCTCGGGCTGGTCCAGTTCGTCATCAGTCGCCATTACCTGGGGGCTGCCGGCATCGCACCGGGCGTTTCGCAGGCTGAGCTGGGCAAGTCGCGCAACGCCTGGATTGCCGTGGTCGTGTTGACGGTAATCCTGCTGGGCATTTGTCTCGCCGCCATCGGCGGCCTGGTACACATCGATCCTGTAGGCCTGCTTAGCGGTTCGTTCTGGGCGATGTCGGCGTTCGCGATCGGCTACTTCATTTATCTGCTCTTCTTCGCCGGCCTCGACACGGCGGAACGCAAGCGAGTGCTGGTGATGATCGCGCTGTTCATTGCCTGCGCCATGTTCTGGGCTGGCTTCGAGCAGGCCGGCGCGTCGCTCACCCTGTTCGCGGACCGCTATACGGATCGGCACATCTTCGGATGGGAGATGCCGGCCGGAGTGCTCCAGAATGTGAATCCATTCTTTATCATCCTGTTCTCGCCGATCTTCGCCGCTCTCTGGGTGCAGCTCGGCAAGCGCAACCTCGACCCGTCTGCCCCGGCGAAATTCGCACTGGGGCTCGTGTCGATGGGCGTGGGTTTTGTCGTGATGTACTTCGCAGCGCAATACGTGGTTGCAGGCGAGAAAGTGCTGCCTACGTGGCTGCTCTTCACGTACATGTTCCACACTTGGGGCGAGCTGTGTCTCTCTCCGGTAGGACTGAGTTCGATGTCGAAGCTTGCACCGACGCGATTCGTCGGCCAGGCGCTCGGCGTATGGTTCCTTGCAACGGCCATCGGTAACAACCTCGCCGGCCAGATCGCCGGCGAATTCGACGCAAGCAATGTCGCCGGCATGCCGCACCAGTTTTTGAGCATTTTCTGGTGGGGCCTGATAGGTGGCGCCGTGATGTTTGTCATCACGCCAATGGCGAAGAAGCTGATGGGTGGTGTGAAATGAGCGCCGCGGTCGTTCGACCCCGCGCAGCCGGCCCTATCGAACACGGACTGTGGGGGGTGGCGGTCGCGGCGCTCTTGATAGCGTTGAGCGCGTGCAGTGGCAAACCGCCCGCGACGCCGGCGCCCGCGAGCACACAGAAACAGGAAACGGCGGATGAGTTCGTCGCGCGGGTCAACCGCGATCTCGACACGCTGGATCTGGAAACCAACGCCGCGAACTGGACGCAGGAAACTTACATCACTGCGGACACCGAGTTTCTCAACTCACGTGCCAACGATCGATACCTCGGTTACCTGAGCCAGTCCGCAGAAGAATCCAAGCGGTACGACGGCCAGAAGCTCTCGCCGCAGACGGCGCGCGCCATTCAACTGTTGCGAGTGAACGTTGCGGCGCCGGCGCCGCACGATCCGGCGCACCGCGCCGAGATGACGAAACTGATGTCGCGCCTCACCGGCATGTATGGCGAAGGCAAGTACTGCCCCAATGGCCCGGACTCCTGCCGCAATCTCGACCAGCTCTCCGAAACGCTGGCGACGAGCCGCAACTACGATCAGCTGGTTGAAGCGTGGAAAGGCTGGCACGACGCCGCCGCGCCGATGCGCGAGCCCTACACACGGTTTGCGGAGCTTGCAAACGAAGGCGCGCGCGAGCTGGGTTACAAGGATCTCGGCGTGATGTGGCGGGCTCGTTACGACATGTCACCTGAAGCATTCGACGCCGTGGCGGAGAAACTCTGGCAACAGGTGAAGCCGCTCTATGACGAGCTGCACTGTCACACCCGCGCGCAGCTTGCGAAGAAGTATGGCGAGGACAAAGTGCCCGCCGGCAAGCCCATTCCGGCGCAACTGCTCGGGAACATGTGGTCGCAGGCGTGGAACAATATTTACGGCGGCCTGCTGAAGCCCTATCCCGCCGCCAGCATCGAAACCGCGGACCGGCGGCTGAAGGCCGACAAGTGGGACGCCGTGCGCATGACGCGGTCGGCCGAAAGTTTCTACACGTCCCTCGGCTTCCAGCCGCTCCCGAAGACGTTCTGGGAGCGCTCCATGCTCGTGCGCCCGCGAGATCGCGAAGTGGTCTGCCACGCAAGCGCGTGGGACATGGACCCCGCCGTGAACGACGTGCGGATCAAGATGTGCATGACGCCCACCGAGGAAGACCTGTTCACGGTCTATCACGAGCTGGGTCACGTCTATTACGACATGCAGTACAACTCGCTGCCCAATCTGTTCAGGAACGGCGCGAACGATGGTTTCCACGAAGCCATCGGCGACACGGTGAAGCTCTCCGTGACGCCCGGTTATCTTGCGAAGATCGGCCTGATTCCACCGGTGAAGCCCAGCGAGCAGGCGGTGATCAACCAGCAGATGAAGATCGCCCTGGAGCGGATCGCGTTCCTGCCCTTCGGTCGCCTCATCGATCTGTGGCGGTGGAAGGTGTTCTCCGGAGAGATTACGCCGGACCACTACAACCAGGCGTGGTGGGATCTGCGCAAGCACTACCAGGGCATCGCCCCGCCGGTGGCACGGACTGAGGCGGATTTCGACCCGGGCGCGAAATTCCACATTCCGGGCAACACGCCGTACACACGCTACTTCCTCTCGTATGTCCTGCAGTTCCAGTTCCACAAGGCGCTGTGTGACGCCTCGGGATTCAAAGGGCCACTTCACGAGTGCTCAGTGTTCGGTAGCAAGGAGGCCGGCGAGCGTTACGCGCAGATGCTCGCGCTGGGCGCGAGTCAGCCCTGGCAGGATTCGCTGCAGAAACTCACCGGGTCGCGTGAGATCGATGCCAGCGCCATCATCGAATATTTCCAGCCGCTGATTGTCTGGCTCAAGCAGCAGAACCAGAACCGGCAGTGCGGCTGGGAGTAAACTGCGCCTCAGAGGTATCGCTCCCGTGCGTCTGTTGCTGATCGAGGATGATGAAGAGGCCGCGCATTTCGTCCTGAAGGGCCTGCGCGAAAGCGGCTATGCCGTGGAGCATTCCACCGATGGCCGGGACGGCCTGTTCCGCGCTACCGAAAACGACTACGACGTCATCATCACCGACCGGATGCTGCCGCATCTGGACGGGCTCACCATCGTTCAGTTGCTGAGGCAGCAGGGCCGCACGACACCCGTGCTGGTGTTGAGCGCTCTCGGCACCGTCGACGACCGCGTGAAGGGGCTACGCGCTGGAGGGGACGACTACCTCACGAAGCCCTTTGCCTTCGCGGAACTGCTTGCGCGAGTGGAAGCGCTGCTGCGAAGGAAGTCCGGCCCGCAGGCCACCACAATGCTGCGCGTTGCGGATCTGGAACTCGACCTGCTCGGTCGACGCGCCGTTCGCGCCGGGCGCGAGCTGGATCTCACCGCCCGCGAATTCACGCTGCTGGAGTATCTGGTTCGCCGCACCGGCCAGGTAGTCACGCGAACCATGTTGCTGGAAGGTGTTTGGGACCTGCAGTTCGATCCGCAAACCAACCTGGTGGATGTGCACATCAGCCGACTGCGCCAGGCGGTCGACAAAGGCTTCGAGAAACCTCTGATCCACACGGTTCGGGGCGCAGGTTACGTCGTCAGAGATGCCTGACCGGAACGCGCATTTCAGCAATGCGCTCCGCACGAGCACGTTCCGGCTTGCGCTGGCGTACTGCGCGCTCTTCACTATCGGTGTCGGCATTCTGCTCGGCACGATCTACCTTTTCACGGAGACGGCGCTCGCCGACGAGGTCGACCACGTCATCGGCATCGAGCTCGATGCGCTGGCCGACGAATACGACAGTGAAGGGCTCCATAGTGTCGTCGCCGAGCTCACGCGGCTGGACGAGACCTGGGGGCGCGCCGGCGCCATCTATCTGCTCGTGGACCACAACCTGAAGAAGGTGGCCGGGAACATCGAAGTATGGCCTTTCGTAGATGTGCCCGCAGGACCGTGGCTCGAGTTCAGCGTCGAGGCCGGTCGCGAAAGCGGCACGGAAGAGCACCCCGTTCGCGCACGCATCCTCACGTTGCCGGAAGGCTTTCTGCTCGTCGGCACGGAGGTGTCGCAACGAGCCGTGTTTCAGAAGCGCTTTCAGACTGCGACGCTGTGGGGCATCGGCGCCACCGCCTTGCTTGGCGCATTGATGGGCGTGTGGCTCGGGCGTCGGCTGCTCGCGCGCGTCGGCACTGTTTCGGTCGAGTGCGAGCGAATTCTCGCGGGAGACCTGTCGCGACGCCTGCCGGTCACCGGCGCGCGTGACGAGTTCGACTCGCTGGCGCTCGCGGTCAACCGCGTGCTCGAAAGGCTGGACGAGCAGACCGGCGTGCTGCGCGCCACGTTCGACAGTGCCGCACACGATTTGCGCGGCCCCTTGTTTCGCCTGCGCGGCCGGCTCGAGGAGATTCAGCGCGGTCACACGTTAGATGATGCGTCTCGCAGCAGCCTCGACCGGGCCCTTCGCGACATGGATTCCGTGCAACGAACGCTCGCGGTGCTGCTGCAGATTGCGCACGCCGAGTCCGGCGCGCCGCTGGCTGAAGGTGCCCCGGTCGAACTCGGTCAGCTCGCCTCGGAAATCTGCGAGCTCTATGAGCCCGCGGTACACGAGCAGGGTTTGACGCTGTCTTGCGTAACCGCCGATGTCAGTGTCACCGGCAACCGTCAGCTGCTCACCCAGCTCATTGTGAATCTGCTGGAGAACGTGCTCAAACATGTGGGACGCGGAGGCGTCATCGATGTGAGGGTCAGCGAGTCACCCAGCGGCGCGCGCTTGGAGGTTGCGGACAATGGCCCGGGCATCGCTCCGCAGGACCGCGAGCGCGCGCTGCGCCCATTCGTGCAACTGACTGACAAGAACGCCACGGGAAGCGGGCTCGGGTTGAGCCTCGTGTCCGCCATTGCCCGGCTGCATCTTGCGCGGCTGGCGCTGGAAGACAACGCGCCGGGCCTGAGAGTGGTGGTGGAGTTTCCCACCACCAGCGCCCTCAACCCTTCTTCGCCCCGTGGCACTCTTTGACGAACGCCGAGCGATCCGCGCCAGCCAGCTTCTTCGCGTCCGCCTGCTTGTTGCATGCTTTGAGCGAGGCGTGCTTGGCGGCCGGCGCAGCCATGGTGCCGGTGCTGGCAGCGGGAGCGGCCGGGGCGTCCGCGGCGAATGCAGCCGACGTGCCGAGCAGGGCGGTCAGGGTCAGAGCGGAGAGCATCTTCATGATGGGGGTGTCCTCAACGTCGTGGGCTGCATCGATGCAGCGGGCAGTCACCATAGAGCTTGGCGGCTCTCGACAGACTTACGTCAGGGTTAAGAATTCTTAATCGCGCCCCCTGCTTTCGACAGGGCAGTCAGCCATCGCGCGGCAATAGTCGGCTTCGGCCCGCGCCGGCAAACGTTCGCACGTGTACTGGCGCGGGCTGCTGCGCGGATTCATTCATCCTACTTTCGTGCGCCTGGCGTACGTTGCTTCCACTTCGGCGAGCTTCGGGCTGTTCACATCGTGCACTGCCCTGGCAACCGTATCGGAGAGACATCGCTGCCCTGCCGCCTTCCTCCACAGATCGCGCGAGGCGTATTCGGGACACACGTTGCGCGCGGCGAAGGTGATGCGCCTGTAAAGGATCTGCGCGTCCTGCGCTTTGCTGAGATCGAGATCGGAGTAATGCACGAAGACCTGCGGCGCAGCGGAGTCGGAGGTCGCAGCGGACGCGACCGTCGCGCAGAACGAAAGCGCGCCGGCGACGAGCAGGGCGACCGCGCGGGTGCGCGGCGGCGATGAGGAAACAATGGGATTGATTGAAAGCATGGGGCCTCTCCTGTCAGACGATGAATAGTTCGTCACGCCCAGGTAAGACACCGCTGACGCGCCGGAGTCGCAACTGCCCGGCGCGCGCCGGCCACGATTGACCGAGCGCTTCGTCCCTGATCTATTGGAAAAAAGTCGCCTGCGGCGCTTTTTTTCAGACCCAGCCTCATTTCCGGCGGCAAAAAGCGCGGTTTTTGCCCGGGGCGCGCAGCCGCCTGACTCTGCGCGTAGCTACGCCCGGGCGGACGGCGCTGGAGAAATCTGCGTTCGTCCCACGTTTCGTCGCAAGAAAACTAGTTTCGCCGCGCGCGGTTAGCCACCACCACGATATTCACACTCTCAGTGTTCGGGTCGAAGACTATCTCGGCTTCGCGCTTCTCGAGCTGGCGGATCACGTGCGCGAATTTCTGCTCGAGGGAGAAATCTTTCTCGCCGTACTCCGTGCCTTCGCGCAGCACGAAGGACTCGATGAGCCCTTTCAGCGCGTCGGCGGACAACTCGGTGTGAGGAATGACGACCGGCTCCTGCGGCTCGTCGTTGAACGGCAGGTCATCGCTCATGGCGCCCGGAGCCTGGCGCGCAGTCGTGCAATCTCGATGTCGCTCAGCCCGATCCCTGCAAGATACGCGCGAATGCCGCCGAGGCCGTCGAGGTACTCGAGCATGTTGTGCACGCCCTCTTCGGGGCACCGCACATTTTCGAGAACGACATCGCGGTCCGCATTTGCATACCGCACGAGATAAGCCTCTCGCAAACGCTCGGTGCTCAGCGCGTAGTCGTGCGCAATGGCATCCGGTTCCACGTCCGCGATGGCCAGCATCAGCGCGGCGATCACACCCGTGCGGTCTTTACCGGCAACACAATGAAACAGCAGCGGCGCGGGTGAAGACGCTGCAATCAGCTGCAGCACTTCCTTGAGTTCGGCGCGTGAGTTGTCGAGCACCGCGCACTTCCACATCTCTTTCGTGCACTCGTTGCGCAAGGCCTTCCAGTCCTCCGCGGTTCTCGCGAGAAGCGAGATCGAGTGATAGCGAATCTGTTTGGGCCCGTCCGGAATCGGGCTGGGGCTCGCCGCGATCTCTTCCGGCCAGCGCAGGTCGATCACGGTCTCGATGCCGTAGTCGGCGAACGTGTCGATGCCCTCCGGCGTGAGCTGCGCCAGATCGTCCGCGCGCAGCACCGAGCGCCAGCGCGTCCGTCCACCATCGAGCGTGGGATAGCCGCCCAGGTCGCGGGCATTCAACAGAGAGGGAAAGTCCAATAGTCGTTTGGGGTCGTGCATGACTCGGAACTCTACACCAGGACCGTGTCATCTCCCGTAGCGGTATTTCCGCGCATTCCGCCACGGTGAATTAGTTCCAACTTGTTGCGCGCAGCCCCCCGGACGCACACCATCACCCCATGACGTCCGAACTACCCATCGACGGGCCGCTGGCCGGCCGCACTATCGCAATTCCCGAGACGCGCGAGCTGGAGGTGTTCGCCGCCATGCTCGAACGGCGGGGAGCAACAGTCATTCGCTGCCCCCTGGTGTCGATTCGAGATGCACCAGATCCGAAGCCTGTTCTGCAATGGTGCAGAGGCTTTGCGGGTGGGGCATGCGACGATCTGATACTGCTCACGGGGGAGGGGCTGAGGCGGCTGCTCGCCTGCATCGATCGGCACGAGCCGGCCCTCCGAGCCCCGTTCGTCGCTCAACTGGGAGCCGCCCGCAAGATCACTCGCGGGCCAAAGCCGGCGCGAGCATTGCGTGAGCTGGGGTTGAAGCCGGACATTGCCGCAGAGACGCCCACCACCGAAGGAATCATCGACAGCCTGCGCGCTCAGCCGCTGAGCGGCCGGCGCGTGGGCGTGCAGCTCTATGGAACGGAGCCCAATCGCCCCCTCGTAGATTTCCTGGAGAGTGTCGGAGCCAGCGTGTCGTGCGTGGCGCCCTACGTATATGCCGATGCGGCCGACGACGCAGCCGTGCGCGATCTGATCACGCGCCTCACCGCCGGAGGCGTCGATGCCATCGCGTTCACCAGCACGCCGCAAGTCGAACGCTTGTTCGCAGTAGCGTCCGCCGAGGCTGTGAAAACTGCCCTTGCCGCCACACATGTAGCAGCCGTGGGTCCTGTGGTAGCCGAAACACTGCAGCGTCACGGCATCACCGTGCGGTTGATGCCCACGGAGTCGTTTTTCCTCAAGCCGCTCACCAGTGCCCTCGAGCGTGTGTTTCTCGAGAGCGATAACGCCCACGCCACAAGTGACGGCGTGCCGCGTTCGTAAAGTGCCGGGGCCGGCTGTACATTAGCGCCGATTGATCCGCCCCCGGAGATGACATGACCCAGCCGATGTCGAACCCGCCGCAGATGAGCGTTCGGGCGGTGATCCTCTCCATCTTGCTCGCCATGCTGCTCGCAGCCGGGAATGCCTACATCGGGCTGTTCGCCGGACTAACCATCGCCTCAGCCATCCCCGCCGCCGTGATCTCGATGGCAGTGCTCCGGGTGCTGGGTAACAGCGGCATCCTCGAGAACAACATTGTGTCGACCGGGGCGTCGGCGGGTTGCTCCATCGCCTCCGGCATCATCTTCACGCTCCCGGCCCTCATCTTTCTCGGTGTCTGGAAAGAGTTCGATTATTGGTGGGTGGTCGCCATCGGTGGCCTTGGCGGCCTGCTCGGCGTGCTGTTTTCGGTGCCCCTGCGTCGCTCGCTGATCGTCGAGCAGAACATGAGTTTTCCGGAAGGTCAGGCCGCAGCCGAAGTACTGCGCACCGGCGACAACCCCGGGCAAGGCGTCAAGATCCTGGGCGGGGCTGCCGCCGCTGGTGGGCTGGTCAAGGTGATAGCGGCCAGCGGCCTGCGCATCATTCCCGACACAGCGCAGTGGGCCACGTACGTGGGCAAAGGCATTGCCTACTTCGGAACCAATCTGTCGCCGGCGCTGCTCGGTGTCGGCTACATCGTCGGTGCGAATGTCGGTGCCGTCATGCTGGCGGGCGGCATCATCGCGTGGAATATCGCGATCCCGATTTACGCCGTGTACTTCCTGGATGGCAACCCTGATCTCGCCGCGGCCGTTGCCAACGTCCCTGCCACCGAGGCGGCGGGCGCCATCCGAGCCTCACAGATTCGCTATCTCGGCGTCGGCGCAATGCTCATCGGTGGCGTGTGGACGTTGTGGACTATCCGTCACTCCATTCTGTCCGGCGTGCGCAGTGGCCTTGCGGCCACGCGCGCCAACGTCAACGTTGCGATCCTGCCGACCGAGCGCGATCTGCCGATGAAATACGTGCTGATCGGCATCGTGGTCTTCACGTTGCCGCTCGCGGCTTTGTACTACGCCGTCGTCGGTAGTCTCGGCGTCGCGGCAACCATGACAGTCATCATGGTGCTCGCAGGCTTTGTGTTCTGCTCGGTCGGCGCCTATCTCGCCGGACTGGTCGGCTCTTCGAACAGCCCGATCTCCGGCATCACCATCTGCACGATTCTGTTTGCGGCACTCATCCTCACGGTGTTGATGGGCCGGAATGCAGCTGCCGGCCCGGTGGCAACCATCATGATTGGTGCCGTTGTCTGCTGCGCAGCTTCAATTGCCGGGGACAATCTGCAGGATCTGAAAGCAGGTCACATGATCGGCGCGTCACCCTGGCGGCAGCAGGTAATGCTGGGCGTCGGCGCCATCGCCACCGCGCTGATCATGGCGCCCACGTTGAATCTGCTGTTGAAGGCTTACGGCATGGGCCCCGCCACGGCAGCACATCCCAACTCCCTGCAGGCCGCGCAAGCCACGCTGATGGAATCGGTTTCGCGCGGTATGTTCGGCGGACACCTGCCCTGGAACATGGTCATCGCGGGCGCCGCCATCGGCGCCGTCATCATCGTGGTCGACCAGATTCTGAAAGCGGGTAAATCCGGCATTCGCGCCCCCGTGCTCGCTGCGGCGGTTGGCATTTACCTGCCGCTGGAATTGGAAGTGCCGATTTTCGTGGGCGGCGTGCTTTCGTGGTACGCCCAGCGCCGCCTGCTCGCGGGCATGGGTGGCATCAAGCCCTCAGCCGAAGAAGTGGAGCGGCTCACTCGCAAAGGCATGCTGTTCGCGGCCGGGCTGATTACCGGCGAAGCACTCGTCGGTGTGGCCGTGGCGGTGGCGATCGTGGTCAGCGGCAGCGCCAACGTGCTCGCCGTGCCGGAGAGCTTCCAGTTTGGAGGCTGGCTGGGGCTGTTGTTACTCGTGGGCCTCTGCGCGCTGATGTACCGCATCGGCACTTCGAGCGACAGCCCTCTGCCCCTGCCACCGACTCAACCCTTGCGCGAGTAGATCTCCACTTTCGCGCGCGAGCCGATCAGCAGTGAGCCGATGGAGCCGGTGACGCTAACGATCAGAGCAGCGAGAAAAGCGGCCCAGAAGCCGCTGATGTGAAAGCCCGGCAGCAGCAGCGCCACCAGCCCGAGCATGGCGGCGTTCACCACGAGCAGGAACACGCCGATGGTGAGCAGGGTGAAGGGGAAGGTAAGGATGACAGCGATGGGCCGAACCACCGCGTTCACCAGCCCC
>JBDTUL010000043.1:0-19002 GCA_040007735.1 Gammaproteobacteria bacterium
GCTTCGGAAGCAAGAGCCCTCAATCGCCGGGCGGCTGGGAGTTATCCTTGTCCGCATTCGTTTCGAAATTGGAGCTGTCATGAGCAACTATGTCGCCACCGTAGTCTGGACGCGCCCCACCGATGCCCCGTTCAAAGACAACAAATACTCCCGCGCCCACGAATGGCGTTTCGATGGCGGCGCGGTCGTTCCGGCATCGAGCTCGCCCTCGGTGGTGCGCGTGCCCATGTCGGACCCCGCTGCCGTCGACCCGGAAGAAGCGCTGGTTGCGTCGCTTTCCTCGTGCCACATGCTGTTCTTCCTGTCGTACGCCGCAGCGGGCGGGTTTGTCATCGATCGCTATGAAGACGAAGCAATTGGCGAGATGGGTAAGAACGCGCGCGGCGCCATCGCCATGTTGAAGGTGCGTCTGCGGCCGCAGATCACCTGGGTCGGCGCGTCGCCCAGTGCGGAGCAGCTGGACAAGCTCCATCATCGTTCACATGAAACCTGCTACATCGCGAACAGCGTGACTTCGGAAATCGTCATCGAGCCGCGCTAGCTGGCCCTGTGCGACGCTTCGTCACCCGGGTCATGGGGAGTGCTTGAATGAACATCCTGCTGTTCGGAGCGACGGGAATGGTGGGGCAGGGCGTGCTTCGCGAGTGCGTGCTGGCGAAGGACGTGGAAATGGTTCAGACCGTGGGCCGCACGCCGACGGGCCATCCGCATCCGAAGCTGCGCGAGCTGATGCATCGGGACCTCTTGGAGTACGACTCGGTCGCCGCGCGGCTGCAGCACTTCGACGCGTGTTTCTTTTGCCTCGGTGTCTCGTCGTCGGGCCTGAAGGAAGAGGACTACGCGCGCTTCACTTACGACCTCACGTTGGCGGCTGCACAGGCGCTCGTGCGGTTGAATCCGAAGATGACGTTCATCTACGTTTCCGGTGCCGGCACCGACAGCACTGAGAAAGGTCGCGTCATGTGGGCGCGCGTGAAAGGTCGAACCGAGAATGCGCTACGGCGCCTGCCTTTCAAGGCGGTGTACCTGTTTCGCCCTGGCATCATCCAGCCCCTGCACGGCATTCGCTCGAAGACCCCGTCGTATCGGGTGATTTACGCGCTGGCCTGGCCGCTCTTCCCATTGCTGCGGGCACTTTTCCCCAAGTACATCCTGACCACGGAAAGTCTGGGTCGCGGGATGCTCAACGTCGCCCGGCGCGGCGCGCCGCAGGCGGTGCTGGAGGCGGCGGATATTGTGAGGATTTCGCAGCAGGGCTGAGTCACATCACGGCATCGGGCGCCAGCTCACTCTCGAAGAAGGCGGAATCGAAGCAGCCTTCAACTCGAGCGATGTCGCCCTCGCTCGCGCCGCGTGCAGAACACCTCTGCCGCCAGCTCGTGCGAACGACATTCTGCACCTCGTCGATGATGTCATTCGCCTCCGCCACTGAAAGTTGAAACGCCTCGACACTCGAAATGAGATTCTGCCGAGCCGCAAGCGCGCCAAAGTCCCCAACCGCAAGCGCCAGGTAACGTCGCTGCGTGTTGCCGGGCTGTGGTACGAGATCGAATGCCGGAGAGAGCCGGAAGTGAGCCCCCTCGGCGACCAGGGCGTGATTGCGCTCATGATCGTCCGTGACGGAGGTCAGCGCATTGAACGCGACCCGCCGGAATAGCTCGCGGCGATCCTGTTGCCCGGTGATGGTCCAGCGCAAGAGCTCCCGAGCGAGTCGCGGATATGACCCGGTGTACGAGTATCGCGCGACTGCCTCATTGGCCTGGAACACCGTCGCTGCACTGACGACGCGATGGCGATGTACTCCTTCAGCCGTAACGGCGCGGTCGAAGCGCTTGACCAACAGAATATCCTGGTCATGTACGCGCTGAACATCATGTTCGGGTACGGAGATACCGCACGCCGCCGCGAGATCGAGCATGGCGCATTCGAGGCGGACAACATTGAATCGATCGCTATGGCGATTGAGCTTCGCAAGGTAGAGACAGCCGTCCTTGAGCACGGTGAGCTTCGGTCGGGCGCCTCCGACCGTGGTCCCGGCGCCGAACGCGAGCGCTACCTCCTCTTGCGCCGGTGTCAGCGGAAGGTCGCGATCGATGCTCCGTATGGCCTCGAGCAGTGGAGACTGCTCGATTTGTTTCCATGTGAGCAGCGGCCTTTCTTCAACCGATGATCGGGGGTTGGCACCGAAGGCAAGCGCGCCGACTCGATCTGCGGTCCGCATCCACAAGTAATCGAAGTCCGTTCGAAATGCGTCACCGTAGAGCCTGCGGGCAACCTGACGGCCCCAATCGTCGGGGATGGCGTCGCGCAATGCACCGAAGAATCCAGATGACAAGGTCGTCGTGAAGACCTGTGCTCTGAGCGGAAGCGCAATCGGATCCAGCGGAACAGCGTCTTTGTTCGCGAGATAGGATTCCGCGTAAACGAGCTCGCCGACGTTCGGCGTCACGGCGGCCTCCCAGTCGAATCGAGCGGCGACTGTGGGATCGGTCTGGCCAGGAAGATAGATATAGACGTATGCCGTGTCGGGCATCGGCTGCTCGTGCTTAGAATTTGTTGTTCAGGGGCCGACGCGGTCTTACGCGCTTGTCAGCGGCTGAGAAGGACAGCGCTTGTCCGTCGCGGTCGAGCCCGGGATCGGCAACGAGATCCAGCTCCTGCAGCAGTCCGAGCGCCCAGAGCGCAGCGGCATAGGCTCCGATTTCGGTCTTCGGTGAGCCTCTCTCGAGAGAAACAACGGTAGCTCTGGCGCGCCCGATCTGCCGTGCGAGGTCCTCCTGGCGTAGCTTGCGGCGCGTCCGGGCGAAGCGGATGCGCGACCCCAACCGGGCCAGGGCCTCGGTGGGTGCGTCCTCCGTCTTGCTCTTGATGGCTGTCATGTACGTTATATTGGTCTTAATTGGCTATTAACGTCAAACAAAACGTACAATAAGGTCCCCGACTCCACGCGAGGGATCGATGACCTGCGGCGAAGGGCTATGGAAGTCTTGATCGAAGCATATGCGTCGCATATGCTAGCCTCATCTTATGGAGGAGGCTCCCATGAAAAACCTATCGTCGCGCAAACCGGGTAAAGCAGCAGAGCCTGCCGCTCTGCCCCAATTCATGGTCGGGTCCGCCGTCAGGCGTGCGTCGATATTCCGCAACGGGAGCAATCAGGCCGTGCGCCTCCCTCAGGATCTGCGGTTTGCGGACAACGTCAGGGAAGTTCGTATCCGCCGGCTTGCGCACGGCTTGCTCATCTCGCCCGTGCGGCCAGACTGGGCTTCGTTCTTCGCGCTCACCGTAGACGTGCCAGACGATTTTCTGTCCGATCGTGATGATCAGCCGCCGCAGGTGCGGAATCCTCTATGACGGGGTTCATGCTCGACACGGACATCGCGAGCTACATCGTCAAGCGCCGCCCGGCCGCTCTCGCCCGGAATTTCCAGGAGCATGCCGATTCATTGTGCGTTTCGGTAATGACCGCGGCGGAGCTGCGCTTTGGCGCCGAGAAAGCGGGTCGCCCGAAGCTCGTCGAACTCGTGGAATCGTTTCTGGAAAGGCTTGCGATTCTGGATTGGACCGATGCCGTCTGCGCTCACTACGCGAGAATGCGTGCCGCGCTGGAACGCGCAGGGAAACCCATCGGCAACATGGATTTGCTGATCGCCTCGCACGCGGTGTCGCAGCGACTCACGCTGGTCACCAACAATCTGAAACACTTCACGAACGTGCCGGGACTCAAGGTTGAAGTCTGGGGTTGAGTCCAGCACGGCCCAGAACGCTTCAGGTTCCCGTGCGCGCGGCCGGCACCTCCACCGCAAGAATGCCACGGCGCGCCGCGCGATTCACCGCCGACAGCACCGCAAGCAAAGACGCGGTGATGATGTTGGCATGCCGGCCCACGCCGAACAGCGCGGTTCCGCCGCCGATGGCGATCTCCACATACGCGACGGCCATGGCTTCGCTGCCCGCCCCGCAAGAATGCTCGTGATACGCGACGACATCGATGGGCAGATTCAGCGCACGCACCGCTGCGTCGATAGGGCCCGTGCCGCTGCCGTGGCATGCGATGGCGGCGCCCTTGTTCTCCAGGTGCAGCGTGATGCGCTCACGGTCGTCCCCGTCCGCAGAGGCCACGAGCTGATGCGAGCGGTACAAGTAAGGGCTGCCGGTCGCCAGGTACTCCGCTTCAAACATTCGCCAGATGTCGGCTGCCGCCAGCTCTTTACCGGTAGCGTCCGCCGCTTCCTGAACGACACGGCTGAACTCAATCTGCAGGCGGCGTGGCAGCGTGAGCTGATAGTCCCGCTCCAGCAGATACGCCACGCCACCCTTTCCAGACTGGCTGTTGACGCGAATGATCGATTCATAGGACCGGCCGAGATCCGACGGATCGATCGGCAGGTACGGCACTTCCCAAATGCCCTCGGGCGCAAGCGCAGCGAGGCCCTTCTTGATGGCGTCCTGATGCGACCCGGAGAACGCGGTGAACACCAGGTCCCCCACGTAAGGGTGGCGCGGATGAATGGGCAGTTGGTTGCAGGCTTCCGCGCAACGCGCGACGGCATTGATGTTCGAGAAATCGAGCCCCGGATCCACACCCTGCGTATATAGATTCAGCGCCAGCGTGACGATGTCTACGTTGCCCGTGCGCTCGCCGTTGCCGAACAGCGTGCCTTCCACGCGATCCGCGCCGGCCATCATGCCCAGCTCCGCCGCCGCAACGCCGGTGCCGCGATCGTTGTGAGGGTGAAGGCTGAGGACAATAGAGTCCCTGCGCTTCACGTTCCGACAGAACCATTCGATCTGGTCGGCGTAGATATTCGGCGTGGCCATCTCGACCGTCGCCGGCAGATTGAGGATGACCTTGTTCTCGGGTGTGGCATTCCACACCTCGACCACCGCGTCACAGATCTCCACCGCGTAGTCGAGCTCGGTGCCGGTGAAGCTCTCCGGGCTGTACTGGAACACCCACTCGGTTTCGGGCCGCTGGCGCGCCAGATCGCGAATGAGCGTGGCGCCACGCACGGCGATATCCGTAACGCCCGCGCGATCCAGCTTGAAGACCACGCGACGTTGCAGGGTAGACGTGGAATTGTAGAGATGGACGATGGCGCGCCGTGCCCCCTTCAGGCTCTCGAATGTGCGCTCGATGAGCTCGGGGCGCGCTTGCGTGAGCACCTGCACCGTAACGTCATCGGGAATCCGCTTCTGCTCGATCAGCTCGCGAATGAAATTGAAGTCCGTCTGGGACGCGGCCGGGAAGCCGACTTCGATTTCCTTGAAGCCGATGGCGACGAGCTGCTCGAACATGCGCATCTTGCGCACGGAATCCATGGGCTCGATGAGCGCCTGGTTGCCGTCGCGAAGGTCGACACTGCACCACACGGGCGGCGCGGTGAGGGTGCGGCCGGGCCAGGTGCGGTCCGGAATATCGATAGCGGCAAAGGGGCGGTATTTCGATGCAGGCGTGCGCGACATGTCTCTTGCTCCCGCGTGGGTTCCAGACGTCAGGCCTGGAATCGCTGGGTGGATTCGTTCGTTTGGATTCCGGTCTTGTTGGCGCCGACCGTTAGCGCATGGGGGTTATTGCGGCGTAAGCCGCAGAAGGAGAAGCGCGAGCGAGCCGGACGCAACGGAGGCGCCGAACGGCTGCAAGGAAAATGTCGCGCAGGAAAACATGCCCCGAAACGTAGCATCATCTCCGCGGCCCGACAAGCGCGGGACTGCGCGAAACACGGCAAATTCCGCCCTACAGCGCCGGGCACGGGTCGGACAGATCGGCGCAAGGCCGTTCGGCGGGCTGGTCTGGCGAGGGGAACAGCCGGGCGAACGAGAACGCATGGTCCGATTCCCCGTGCCTCTGCAGGTGGGCCAGCCGCTGCTTCGCTTCGTCCACCGTGGGGATGTGGCCAGCCGGAACCCACCACAGCACCAGGTAGACCCCATCGAAGTGCTCGAACCATGAGCGGCGCTGGCGCATGACGTTGGCATGGTCGCTGCGGTAGACGAACGACCGGAGATCCTGCGGCGATTCCCAGACCGACATGTTGAAGAGAATGAGGTTGTCCTCGAACGCCTGAACACTGGTGGCATCCCCGGCCTCCGTCTGAAAGCGCCACACAAACCCGGGCGCTGAATCGGCGACGGCGTTGATGTCGGCCAGCCGCGCGGCAAAGCCCGCCATCACCTCGCTATCCACGGCCGCTTTTGCACGACCGACATTGCATTGGGCGAGCTGAAACTTCTGCGTCATGACTTTCCCTGGGCTACTGCAACTGCTCCGGCGGATTCAACTGCAAGCCGTCGCCGCTGGCAACGCAAACTTGGGCACGACCGCCCTCGTTGCAGCCCCGCAACGCTCTGCGCCCGTGATCCGGAGGCCTGTTCCGCGAGACGAAATAGGGGTGATACTACTCACGTTTTGTAAATTGCAACGTCAATGCATGCGCTACGAAGCGCTACTCAGGGAGATCAGAGAATGCACGTGTCCAAGCAATTCTTCGCATACGTTCTGCCTGTCGTGCTGCCCGTGGCGGGGCTGGCACAGACGCCGCAGCAGAACTCGGAAGCCCTCCAGGAAATCATCGTCACGGCGCAGAAGCGGGAAAGCTCGCTGCAGGATGTGCCGTTCTCCGTCGCGGCCGTCACTGAGAGTCAGATTCGCAATTCCGGGGCGAACAACATTGCGGAACTGGCGCGCAATGTCGCAGGGCTCACCATCACCGACCTCGGGCCGGGCCAGAGCCAGGTCTCCATCCGCGGTATCAGCGCAGGCCAGGTCGTTCGCGACCAGCCCGGCGTCAAGGAGCAGGTGGGCATCTATCTCGATGAATCCCCCATCTCCATCGCGCTCTTCACGCCCGATCTCGACCTGTTCGATCTGCAAAGGTTCGAGATTCTCCGCGGGCCGCAAGGCACATTGTTTGGCTCCGGCTCGCTGTCGGGCACATTGCGTTACATCACGGCGCAGCCGCAGCTGACTCAGTTCAGCGGCAGTGCCGAAGTATCGGCGACAGACGGTTCCGACACCGAGTTCGGCGGCAGCGTCAAAGGGGCAGTCAACGTGCCGCTCGGCGAGAAAACGGCGCTGCGCGTAGTGGGCTACTACAACGATCTGGCGGGCTTCATCGATGCCACGCAGCCGAATCTGTCGGTGCGCAAGAATGTGGACGGCGGCAGCAAGACGGGAGGGCGCGTGGCACTCCTGGTGAAACCCAACGAAGCGCTGTCGATTACGCCGCGCATCGTCTACCAGAAGCTCGATACCGACGGCTTTCCGCGTATCGACTACTACAACATTCTTGGCAACCCTTTCACCACCACGCAGCCCGCAGTGAATCTCGGAGATCGCGGTCAGTTCACCCAGCTCACTGAAGGCATCGAAGACGACTTCACGCTGACGGATCTCAAGATCGAATACGCGTTCGGCCCCATGACGCTCACGTCCATCAGCTCCTATACCGACCGTGAGGTCGTGGTGACACGCGATGCCACTTCGCTCACCGGCAGCGTCACCTTCGATATAGGTGGCACGGCGGATGAGGTGCGCATCAACTCACCGCTGGTCGATACGACGAGGCTTCACGCCTTCAGTCAGGAACTTCGCTTAGCCTCTGATACAGGCGACGCTTTCCAGTGGGTCGCGGGAGCATTCTTTCAGGACCTGGGGCGCCGCTATGGGCAAGGGCTCCTGACGCCGGGCTACGATGCCATCACTCGCCGGCTCTTCAACACGGACAGCGCCGCGAACCTCGCGCCGCCGGACAATCCGTTCTTCTCGTTCCTTCGTTACGATTTCCAGCAGTTCGCGGCGTTCGGCGAAGCAAACTACCGCTTCCTGGATAAATGGACGCTCACCGCCGGTGTGCGTTACTACGACTTCAAGGAAGATCGGCTGCTCTCGTTCGGCGGCTTCTTCGCCGTGCCCCAGGCGGACGTGCCGGGCTCGGTGGATTCGAACGGCTTCACGCCGCGGGTCATTCTCGCGTTTGCTCCGACGGATGACGTCAATTTCACCGCGCAGATTTCGCGCGGTTTCCGTCTTGGCGGCATCAACGACCCGCTCAATGCCCCGATCTGCACGCCAGCAGACCGCACGCTCTACGGCAGCGTGTTCACCAGCACATGGAAAGACGAGAAGGCGTGGAACTACGAGCTGGGCACCAAGACGCGGCTCGCCGACGGCCGCATCATTTTCAACGCCTCGGTCTACTACTCCGACATCAAGGATCTGCAGGCGAACGTAGACGCCGGCAGTTGCTCGTCGCGAATCGTCGTCAATGTGCCGAAGTCTCACTCGCTCGGTGTCGAAGCCGAACTGTTTGCACGGCCCTCGGAGCACTGGGACTTCGGTCTCTCCGCCACCTGGGTCGAGGCGCGCATCGATTCGACCATTACCGGTTCGGGAACCACGCCGATCGCCGGCATCCGCGACGGCAACCGCATGCCTACGGCGCCTGAGGTGCAGGCGGCGGGCAGCGTCACCTACTCCTGGCCGTGGTCTTCGGGGCTCAACAGCTACGCCACGTTCACAGTGCAATATGTGGGCTCGTCGTTCACACAGCTTGCGGACCAGGAGCCCCCGTTCGGAACCATCTCCGGTGGCTCGTTCATCCAGTACGGCAATCCGACGATCAACTCCTTCACGTTCCCCACCGAATTGCCGTCGTATGACATCGGCAACTTTCGCGTGGGCGTAAAGGGTGACGAGTGGGAGCTGGCGGCGTTCATGAACAATGTGTGGGACGAACGGGCGTTTCTGTCGCTCGATCGGGAACGGGGCTCCCGAGCACGTGTCGGGTACCTTACGAACCGCCCGCGCACCTACGGCGTTTCCTTCCGACGCAGCTTCTGAGGTCCGGGGTATTCGGCAGGCTGCGCGCGAGCGCTCAACGCATCGCGCGCAGCCCTGCGCGCAGGGCGCTAATCGAACTGTTTCGACGCGCAACGCGGAACGTCCGGCCGCCTCGTTTGTCTTCCCATCCCCAGGCGTTCAGAATCCGGCGCCGCGTCCGGTACTGGACGCGAAGACCTCGAGGTAGCAGGAAGCATGATGAAGATGTTCGAACGAGTGACGGCGGGCACGAGTGCAGTCTTGGCCGTTGCCTTTCTGCTGCAGGGCTGTGGCGCCACAGAAGACGACAACAACCTGCCGCCCGGCACGCCGCGCGCATCAGACGACGTCGTGCGCGTCACGGCAACCGGCGCTACCGCCGTGGCCGTGCTCGCCAACGACGCCGACCCGGACAACGACCCGCTGACGGTCACCATCACGGAATCGCCCTTCGTGGGCACGGCGTCGGTCAACACGGACAAGACCGTGCGACTCGACCTGCCGACGGGTTTTCGCGGCGTCACGCGATTCAAGTACAAGGTCACGGATCCGAGCGGTAAGTCGAACTCCGCGACCACCGTCGTATTTGTCGATGCCGACCCGTACCGGGTGCTTTTCGCAGGCAGCTCGGGCAGCACTCAGCCCTCGGAGCTGTACATGACGGATCTCGTCGCGCCCGTGCAGGTGAGCAAGGCGGCGACCTCCACCTTGCGGCTGCAGGATTATTCGCGCTCCCCGAAAGGCTCCATCGTCGTTTACACGCGAGCCGATCCGGCGAACACGCGCACCACCACTGAGATGTACCTGGTGCAGCTCAAACCGGTTGCGACGCCCGTGCGTATTCCGGCGCCAGCGGGCCGGCGTTTCACCGAAGGTTTCAAAGTCGCCATCAGCGCTGACGATCGCTGGATTGCGGTCGCAACCGATTCCACCACCGTGAACAACGGGCCGTCGGACTTGTACGTGGTCGATGCCACGAATCCGGGCAGCGCCACTCGCGTTACCGGGTCGGACAATCTCAGCCCGGCGTTTACTCAATTCGTGGGCGACCAGCCTGTGTTGTATTTCTTTGCTTCACCGCCCGCGGCGGGGAATGCCTCGGCGATGTACCGCGTGCCTGTTACCGCGCTGAGCGCTCCTGAAAAAGTGTCTCCGCTCTACAATACGAACACCGTTTCGAATGACTTCATCTTCGTCTCCCCGGATCAATCGCGCATTCTGATTTTCGGCCAGCGCGCCAGTCAGGATGGGCTGTTTGGCGTGGATACTGCGAGCCCGGCCACCGAGACGTCGCTGTCTACAAATCTCGCGGCAAACGAGCGAATCGAAGCATTCGATCCCACTGTCGATCTGACTCGCGTCGTCTACCTGTCACGCTCGGGCGGTTCCACCACGGCGCGCGTCAGTGTCGTGCCCACGGATGGCAGCGCTGCGCCACAGAGTCTATTGACGGCTCCTCTGACAAACCTCAGTGGCCTGAAGCCGGACGCCTCGGCGGTTCTGGTCACGCGAGGCACGGGTGGCGCGGGGGCCAATGGCTTGCTGGCCGAAATTTCAACCGACACGTCCGGTTCCGAAACCACAGTGACCAGCAACGTGGGCACCGGCTCGTATGACGAAACCGGCGATCGGGTGATCACGGTCGGCACCGGCCTGAGGCCTGGCGTCATCCAGCGCGGGGACTTCGGCCGCACGGGCGACGCGCTCATCAGTTCGTCGAACGCGGCCCCGTCTCTTTTTCAGACTATTGAGTACGGCCGGTCCGCTGCGTTGTTCTCAGACTCAGCGTCCAACCTCGGCATCGTCAATTTCGCTGCACCCGGCAAGGTGCTGACGCTCACCTCGATGACGGTCGACAGCAGCGCAGCGCTGCGGCCTACCGCCATCGTGGGCGTGGTGCCTTAACGAATTTCGTACACCAGGTTGAGTGTGGTGAGCGTGTCTGTCTTGCGGAAGCCGAGCGGCGGGTCGCTGTTCCGCCTCACCGAATAGCCTGCGGCAAGCGCCAGCACGTTGCTGATCTTCACCTGGAGCGCGAGGTCGTTCTGAATGAACGTGTTGTTGGAGCCGGCCTCCACCAGCAGCTTGTTGAGCACTTTCGTCGTGTCCGTGAGCACGTGGGAAAAGTCTAGCAGGCCGCGAAACACCGCTTCGCTATCGGACTCGGCGGGAGTGAGCAGCACTCCCGAGACGGGGTCGAACACGTCGCGCGTTTCAAAGAATTTATAACCGGCGCCGGCTGAGCCGGTCAGTTTGGTTCGGTCGTTCTCGACGAAGTGTCGGCCGAGACCGGTCGCAAGGGTCGCCTGGTACTGGAAGCCGCTGAACCGGTCGTCTTCATAGCGGCCGGATCCAAACCAGAAATTGCGCGGGCTGAAGTTGTAGTCCGTCTGCTCGTAGGCTTCCCAGCGTTGGCCCGTGGTGAGGTCGTCCGCCTGTGCGTAGATTCCCGCAAGCCCCACCGCGTGCTTCCAGCTTCCGCGAGTGGTGGCGAGCTCGAGTTTGGCGTTCCCATTGCGCGTATCGGTGTTGCCATTCGCTATGATGAGGCCAGCTTCGCCTTTGCCGGTCCACTGGGCCTGCGCCGGATTCGGCGTTACCCACAACACGGTTGCCACCGCGGCAGCGGCGACAAATCTCACGATCACATCCTTCATGCTCGAGTCTCTTCTGGTGCGCATCTGCGCGGGGGGCGCGATTCTAACGGCTGATGCGTACTCTGTACGTTACGAAGTGCAGCGAGATTTCTGTCGCGCCGTGCTCAAGGCATTCCCGCGCCGACGGTGGCGCGGACGGGAATGCCGGTGGGATCGAAATCGTGCAGGCAGAACACGTTGACGCCGAAGTGGTCCGGCGCACTGCGCTTGCGATGAAAAGGATAGATGCCGCACACACGACAGAAGTAATGCCTCGCGACGTGCGTGTGGAATTGATATTCGGTCAGCAGCTCCTGGCCGGCCAGCAGCACGAACTGGTCTTCATGAACTTTGACCATCAGCGCATTCTTGCGCCGGCAGATCGAGCAGTCGCACGTCGTCAGCTCCGGGAAATCGGTTTCGACCTGGAAGCGGACGCCGCCGCAATGGCAGTTGCCGACGAGTTTCTGAAGTGGCCGGTGGCCCATGGATGCTCCGGTGAAAGCCCTGCACGTCCACAATTCTAGCCGCCAGGGGCGCCTTTCCCGCCAAGTTGCCGATCGTCGGGCAACACTCGTAGAATCACGCTCCCTTGTGCGTATAGCCCAAGGCGGGTGTAGCTCAATGGTAGAGCTTCTGGTTCCCAACCAGATGACGAGGGTTCGATTCCCTTCACCCGCTCCAGTTAGTGAGCTGCTGAGTTCCATAGAGTTCTGCAACTCATTGACGCGAAAAAGGAAAGCGCTTTTTCGAGTTCCAGTCAATGCCGCTGAAAGCTGCTCCAAGCCACGACGTTTAAGTACATTTGCAAGTACGTTCGAAGAGTTCACGACCGCGTCCCGCTGAAAATATCGTGTTCGGGCCACTCTCCGATCGCCAACCCTCGAGCAGCGCCGCGGGCGTCACGTCGGCGCCTGGCGCGAATGTATTTGCCGTGATGGCGATGGCGAGAAAGAGCCGAGCCGCCTTCGTCCGTATCCGCATGTGCTTGCTCCACTGCACCCGTGGAGCAAGCATCGGTAGAGATGCTTAGGGCTTTCTTAAATCCAGCGAGCGCTTGAGGGTATGACGGCTGCATCGTGTCTTCCATAGCCGACTACGCATCAGTCCTCATGTGCGTGATTCGGTTCGCCGGCATCGTCGGTCATCGCAACGACGGAGGATTTTATGGGCATCCCACTTCTTCGGCGGGCGTTCGTCCTGACGGTGCTCAGCGCCGCTCTGGCTTCGTGCAGTTCGGGTGGACCTGCCGCGCCGGCCGATTCCGAGCTTGTTGGTGCCTTACCGTCGGCGAGGCAGGCTATTGCAACCGCCACGGGCTATTCCTCGGATGCGATAGAGCTCATGGCGAGCCGCGTACACCTGCGCATCCTCGTCAGTGATGCAAAGCTCTCCGGCTCGGATCAGGCGGCGCGCGAAAATTCAGCCGCCGCGATCGTCGTGGCTGCGGAGAATGCATTGGCGTCGCGGGCGGGGTTCTCGTCGGTGCAGGTTATCAGCGTGGCCATCATTCATCCCGCGCAGTCGGACGGCTCTTCGCGCGACTCGCACACGGAGGACGTTCTGGAGTTCCGCAAGGGTGCCAACCAGCGCTTCTCGCACCACACCACGTAGCGCGGCAGAACTTGCGATGGGCGGCCGGATTCGTTCGGTGAATTGATCGACGTGAAAGCGACCGTGACGCGGGAGCAACGTTCCGAAGCGACAGCGGCAGATTCCTTGGGGAGGTGCACGATGAGCGGCAGTTATGGTTTTGGCAAAACAGTGAATCTCGCGTTTGATCCCGCGCTGCTGCGGGTCACGGAGGAGTTGCAGAAGGAAGGCTTCGGCGTGCTGACTGAGATCGACGTCAAGGCAACGATGAAAAAGAAGTTGAACGCGGAGATGCCGCCTTATCGAATCCTCGGCGCTTGCAATCCACAGCTTGCGCACCGAGCGCTGACCGCCGATCCACAAATCGGGCTGCTCTTGCCTTGTAATGTCGTCGTACGGCAGGACGAGGCAGGCAAGGTCCATGTTGAGTTCATGGACCCCAACGCGGTGCTCGTGCTGGTGGACAAGCCCGAAGTCACGCAGCTGGCAGGCGAGGTTCGGCAGCGGTTGCAGCGGGTGATGCTGGCGCTTCCGTAGCTCCCGATCTGACCGGGACGACGTGCTGCGGATCTGCGGGTGGCTCGCTCAGTATCTTTTTGCCGGAGAACATTGCCGATATCAGGTTGACGCCAGAGCGCAATTCGGTCGCGACAACGGCAATGATGTGGACGAGAACCACAGCGAGCAGAGAATAGAAGCCGTAGTCATGAATCAGACCGATGGTGCTGCGAAACTCTCGCATGGCCGCGTAGGCGGCTTTGTCGTACATCTGCGGTGCGTAGGGAACTAGCATTGCCGGGTCGACGCCTGGTGCGGCCACCCACCTTGCGATCCAGCCGCCGATGGGAGGAAAGAACAAATCTGTGCCGGCGAGCATCAGACCGGAGACAGCCATCACCAACAGCAGTAGAAGCAATACTGCGACCGCGATTCGGCCAAGTGGATTGTGCGCGAGATACTGCATCGGGCGCCCCTCGCGGGCGGCGGCAATGTACCGGCCGGTCTCGCTCGCGTAACCACGTCCGCCGGGCAGAATCGCACGCCAACGCGCATGCGGGCCTCCGAAGAATGCCCAGATGAGGCGCCACAGTAGATTCAGAGCGAACGCGTAACCGATCCAGACGTGGATTGTTTTCAGGAGGATCTTGCCGTCATTGCTGACGCCAAGTGCCTTGTCGTTCAGGATTCCCACGCCTACGGCGATCAGGCCGAGCACGCACAGCAGATTGATCCAGTGAAACCACCGGACGCCCGCATCCCAGACTGAATAGGACTTCAATTCGGTCATGGTCCGACCCTCCTGTGCACAGGATCACTACTACTGGATTGAGGCCGGCTCGAATACCGTACTTCCACTCAGTTGGGTGGCGCAAAGCGCGAGCAGGCCGGCGGCGCGGGCCCGGTAGAATAGAGTCCATGTTGATCAAGAAGCTGCTGGTGCCCCTGTTCGAATCCCCGGACGACCGGAACGCGATCCTGCGCGCGGTGGAAGTCGCAACGCCGCTCGGCGCCCACGTGACCGCCATGTTTTCCGGTGGCCACCTGAGTGAGCTGGTTTCTGCGGAGCCGCCCAGCTATGTACGAGTGAAGCCCCATCTTCAGATTGCGGCCCGCACGTTGCTTGCCGAGCAGGTCGAGGCGGCGCGCAATTCGTTTGAATCGCTCGTACGAGAGCATGGTTTCACGATCGCCGATGCGCCGGGCGCCGATGCGCCAGGTGGGCATCCCGGCGCCACGCTGAGCTTCGAGGCGCACCGTGGCCTGATCGAAGCGACGATTCGGGAGGCGGCAGTATTCCACGACCTTGTGGTGTTCTACCGGGACACCGAAAAGGCGGAGGTGGAGCTGCAAGGACTGACGACCATCAAGTCCGCCTTACAGAGTTGCGCTCGCCCATTGCTCATCCTGCCGCGGAATCTGCCACGACCGTTCGCCTCGACGATCGCAATAGGTTGGAACGGGAGCATCGAGGGTGCTCATGCCGTGAGTTCGGCGTTGCCACTGCTGGCTCTCGCGAAATCGGTCCATGTGCTCACGGTCACTACGCAAAAGACCGCTGTCGAGCAGGCGCAAAAGCTGCAGAGCTATCTCGAGTGGCATGGCATTCGATCTGAAGTGCACTCGTCCGGGCGGGATGGTGCCACCGTCGGCGCAACTCTGTTGGGCAGGGTTGAGGCGGTAGGTGCAGATCTGTTCGTGCTCGGTGGATACACGCACAGCCGCATCCGCGAGAACATCCTCGGTGGCGTGACTCATCACGTCGTTCAGCACGCACGAGTACCCGTTTTGCTTTCGCGTTAGCACGTTCTTTCCTTCGCTCCCACGGATGATACGTGCGTGCCCGAACAAAGCTGATCGAGCAGTGGTCGTATGCGCCGAAAGGTTCCGATAGAACGCCTCACAGGCCTGCTCGACTCAGAGTGCGGCCTTTCCGCGGCAGAAGCAGCATCCCGTACTCAGCTCTACGGCTCGAACGACATCGTCGAGGCGCCACCTGGCACGTGGCGAGAACTGGCGCGAGACACCTTGCGCGACCCGATGCTCTGGTTCTTGATGGGCACGGCCGTGCTGTTCGCAGTGCTGGGCGACTATCTTGAAGCGGCCACGCTGGCTTGCGCACTCGTGCCACTCATTGGCATGGATGCCTACCTTCACCGCCGCACTCAAGCGTCAACGCGTGGACTGACGAGCCGGCTCGCGACGACGGCAAGAGTCATGCGCGATGGTGCCGTGGTCGAGCGGGCCGCGCGCGAGCTCGTTCCAGGCGACCTGGTCGAGGTCGCCAGTGGAGAGCCATTCCCGGCCGATGGTCTGGTCCTGGCAGGCGAGAACATCCAGGTAGACGAATCGGTGCTGAGCGGCGAATCCCTTCCGGTCCACAAGCAGCCGATTGCGAAGGGACCGGAAATCGTGCCGCTCATGGAGACCGTCCACTGGGTTGCGGCTGGCACCCGGCTCCTGACCGGGCGGGCGCGCGTGCGCCTGGCTTACACAGGCGCGGAGACGCTGTACGGTGAGATCGTGCGACTGGCCTTGCAGGGGAGTCACGCCCGTACTCGACTGCAAGCGGCGATCGGTCGTCTGGTGGCAGTCTTGCTCTTTGCCGCAGTGCTGGTGTGCGTGATTCTCGCGGCTATCCGTCTGTATCAGGGCTATGGAATTGTCGACGCTCTGCTCAGCGCGGTAACGCTCGCGATCGCTGCGCTTCCGGAAGAGTTTCCCGTCGTCTTTACGTTCTTTCTGGGGGCCGGCGTCTATCGTCTGGCCAAGCGCCAGGCTCTGGTGCGTCGTGCAGTGGCAGTGGAGAACATCGGGCGCGTCACGTGTATCTGTTCCGACAAGACAGGCACGATGACCGAGGGACGTCTCATCCTCGCGCATCGCGACCCCGCTCGCGGCATCAGTGCCGACGGGCTCCTGGAATTTGCATCCCTGGCCGCACGGTCCGACAGCGGCGATCCCCTCGATGCGGCGATGCTGAATCTGGTTCCGGCGTCGCGCAAGCACGGCTATGAGAGCGTGCGCACGTTTCCATTCACGGAAGCACGACGATGCGAGTCCGCCATATGGCGGCTTACTTCCGGCGAGTATCTGGCGGCCGTCAAGGGAGCGCCGGAAACGGTGCTCGCGCGCGCCACGATCGCAGGCGATGAGCGCGCCATGTGGCTCGAAAAGGTTGCGGAGTACGCGTCCGCCGGCCACAAAGTGATCGCGTGCGGGACGCGAAAGCTCGATGAGGCGGCCTGGCGCAACGGCGAGCCCGAAAGCGGTTTCGAGTTCAGCGGCCTGCTCGCATTTGAAGATCCCCTGCGGGAAGGCGTTCGTGAAGCCGTGCGAACGTGCACGGACGCAGGCATTCGGGTCATCATGATCACGGGCGATCATCCGGGTACTGCTGAGGCCATCGCGCGGGAAGCAGGCCTGGGCGATGGGCGACCCAACGTCATCGTGATGGACGAATTCGAGAATGGCTCGCGAGGCGGAACGCCCGATCCGTTGCAGGGCGTTCACGTCGTGGCTCGCGCGGTGCCTGCTCAGAAACTGAGCCTCGTCAAGCGGCTGCAGTCACAGGGCGAGATCGTGGCGGTGACCGGGGACGGCGTGAATGATGTGCCTGCCCTGCAAGCTGCTGACATCGGCATCGCGATGGGAGAACGCGGCACGCGCAGCGCTCGCGAAGTCGCGGCAATCGTGCTGCTCGATGACAACTTCCGGACGATCGTCGGCGCCATCGCCGAAGGGCGGCAGCTGTTCAGGAACCTTCAGCTGAGTTTTGCTTACCTGCTGATGGTGCATATCCCACTGGTTCTCAGCGCTGCAATCGTGCCGCTCTCGGGCTATCCGCTTTTGTATCTGCCGATTCACATTGTGTGGCTCGAGTTGCTCATCCACCCCACCGCGCTGCTCGTTTTCCAGGATCCGCCACCCGCCGGTCGAATGGCGCCCGTCAAGCGCGGACGTGACTCCGGCTTCTACGGGCCATGGGCCTGGACCGTGATCGCGCTCGTGGGTGTGGCCGTCACGGTTGCGACGATGCTGAGCTACGAACATGCGCTGGGTCTGACTCGGAACGTGGAGCATGCGCGTGCTATCGCGCTCGCCGTGCTCGTCATCGCGAGCGTCACGATCACGAGCAGCCTCTCAGGCCTTGCGACGTGGACGGCACGAATCATCATTGCCGCCGCCGTCATCTCGCTCGTACTGCTGGTTCAGATGCCAATGCTCGCCGCGCTGGTGCATCTGAGTCCGCTGCATCTTCAGGACTGGGCGATCGCTGTCGGCGCGGGTGTGTTTTCCGGAGGCCTCAGTCTGTTGCTCGCTCTTCGCCGGAAGGCAACTCGGCATCCGCCCAATTCGCTGACGGAGGGCGCGCGCGTGAGCCCGTTCCCCTGAGCGACCGCGACACCGCCGTGAAAGAGCAAGAGGTCACCTGGCACCAGCGTTCCGTCGACGAGGCCTACTCGCACCTCGCCACGCGTCGCGACGGGCTTACCGAAAAGGAGGTGGCAGAACGCCGCGCGCAGCACGGAGCCAACGTACTGGATGAGGCGCCGCCGCGCTCGCCGGCCGCCATGCTGGTAGCGCAGTTCGCGGACTTCATGGTACTCATTTTGATCGGCGCGGCCGTCATATCCGGCGTCATCGGCGATCTCACCGACACCTTCATCATCGCGGCGATCGTCGTCCTCAACGCCGTTCTGGGATTCGCTCAGGAATTTCGTGCGGAGCGCGCGATGGCTGCGCTGAAGGCGATGGCGGCTCCATCGGCAAGTGTCGTGCGCGATGGGTCACCCGCCGCGATCGCGGCATCGGAGCTCGTTCCCGGAGATGTGGTGGTGCTCGAGGCGGGGCGCATCGTGCCCGCGGATTTGCGGCTCGTGGAGGTCGCGAGTCTGCGCGTGAACGAATCCGCGCTGACCGGAGAATCCGTGCCGGTCGATAAAACGATCAGGCCGATTCCGGCGCCGGGTCTCCCCGTCGGCGATCGACGGAACATTGCGCATAAGGGGAGCTTCGTGACCTATGGGCGCGCGGTGGGGCTCGTCATCGCAACCGGAATGCGCACTGAGCTCGGCAGCATCGCGCGGCTGCTCGCTGATTCGCGCACGGTGCAGACACCTCTGCAGCGCCGCCTCGAAGGTTTCGGGCGACGTCTCGCGATACTGGTTCTGCTCATCAGCGCGATCGTGTTCGCCACGGGCCTGCTGCGTGGTGAACCGGCGCTGCCCATGCTGCTGGTTGCGCTCAGTCTCGCGGTCGCTGCAATTCCGGAGGCGCTGCCCGCAGTGGTCAGCATCGCGCTGGCCATTGGTGCGCGCAAGATGCTGCTGAATCGCGCGCTCATACGCCGCTTGCCGGCCGTCGAGACGCTGGGCTCGGTCACATTCATCTGCTCCGACAAGACGGGCACGTTGACCGCGAACGAGATGCGTGTGGAGCAATACTTCTGTG
>JBDTUL010000044.1:0-18660 GCA_040007735.1 Gammaproteobacteria bacterium
CCACGGCCGTGCGGTTGCGCTCGCGCCAGCGGCTGCCGCGAAAATGCTAACGTTCGCTCCGGTCAACCGCCTGCACAGGCCCCGGGTCGAACTTGTCAGCTTCCGATATTGAACACCCTCGCTCGATTCGCTCGTTCGTCACCCGCGCCGGACGCATTACGGACGCGCAAGCGCGCGCGCTCGACTCCTCGTGGCCGAAGTTCGGCGTGGAGTTCGATGGCCAGCCGCTCGATCTGGACGCGCTGTTCGGCCGGCAGGCACCGCACGTAGTCGAGATCGGGTTTGGGAACGGCGAGAACCTCGCGGCGCTCGCCGCCGCACATCCTGAGCGAGACTATCTCGGAATCGAAGTGCATCGCGCCGGTGTAGGGCGCGTGATGCTGGCTGCCGAGTCGGGTGCTCTGAACAACGTTCGCATTGCGTGCCACGACGCGGTGGAAGTGATCGAGCACCAGCTCGCACCGCTCTCACTCGATGAAGTGCTGATCCTGTTTCCGGATCCGTGGCACAAGAAGCGCCATCACAAGCGGCGACTGATCCAAACGCCGTTTGTCGATCTGGTGGTGAGCCGCCTGCGGCCCGATGCGTTGCTGCGCCTGGCTACAGATTGGGAGCCCTACGCCGTGCAGATGCTCGAAGTGCTCGGCGCATGCACGAGCCTCATGAATCTTTCTCAGGGAGGCGGATTCATGGAAGGGCCCACGGAGCGCATCACCACGCGCTTCGAGAAGCGCGGCGAGCGATTGGGCCATGGAGTGTGGGACCTGGCTTTCACCAAAAAATAAAACGTTTTTTTCTCAGCCGCCCGGCGATTGAGGGCTCTGGGTTTTGAAGCTGCCTCAAGAAGCCCTCAATCGCCGGGCGGCTGAGAGTAAGAAGAGGCTAACAAGCGCCTAAAAGAAATCAGGTGAGAAACACCCCTCGTATCCCATCAATCACAAACTGCACCGCCAACGCCCCAAGGATCACTCCCAACAACCGGTTGGCGACATTCGCGCCGGTTACCCCGAGACCCCGCATCAAAGGCGTGGTGAGCCACATCGCCAACAGCGACAGGCCAAGCACCCCCACTACCCCGGCGAGCAGCCCCAAAAACAACAGCGGCTGGTGATCGATACGCACCGGCCCGAACCACAGCAGTATCGTGGCCAGCGCTCCCGGGCCTGAGATAAACGGAAACGCGAGCGGAAACACGGAGATGTCCGCGCGCCGCACGCTTTCGGCGCGCTCGCTGCTCGAGGTGCGCGTGCCGGATTCGCGAGCGAACACCATCTCGAGCGCAATCAGAAACAGCAACAGTCCGCCAAAGATGCGGAATGCCTCGATACTGATACCGGCCAGCTTGAGGAACGCCGCGCCGCCGAGCGCGAACAGCACGAGAATGAGTCCGGCCACGAGCACGGCCTTGAGCGCCATCTTGTGCTTATAGCTCTCACTGGCACCCTCGGTGAGCCCGCTGAAAACCGGAATCAGAGAGACAGGCTCGACGACGACGAAGAACACGACAAAAAATTTCAGCAGTTGCTCGAGCATGATGCTCCGCGAGACCCCATTCTCTTCTTGAAAGCGTCACAGGCCGGGCGCAACATCGGTCAGCGTTTTGGCGTTGCGGACGTCAGCATAGCAGTGCGCCGATGCACCCGCGAAGCCGCCTCACGCGTTCAGGAAGAACATGTTCGAAAAACATCGGCGTGGCCCGGGTCTTCATTCAGGAGAGAGACGCTATGGCGGTTCCGCAACCTGGTATCGGCAGCTGGTATCGTCAGAAAGAGGGCGGTGCTCTCTTCGAGGTCGTCGCACTCGACGACGATGACGGCACCATCGAAATCCAGTACTTCGATGGCACGGTCGAGGAGATGGATATCGAAGACTGGAACAGCCAGTGGGAAGATCGCACGCTGGAAGCCGCCGAACCGCCGGAAGACTGGAGCGGCTCCGTCGACGTGGAACCCGACGAAGACAACCTGCGAGGCGATGCGAGCGATGGCGATCGCGACCTGCGCGCCAGCCCGCTGGATGGACTGGATCGCCTGGACTGAAGGTTCAGGCTTCGTGGTTGGCGAGCGCGAGCGCGTCCACATCGTCCGCCAGCATCACGAAGCCCAGTTCAATCTTCACCGGCACGCTTCGCAGCGACTGGCCCGAACACGGGCCTGCGATGCAGAAGCCGGTGCGCCGGTCGAACAACGCGCCGTGCGATGAGCACAGTATCAGCTCTTTGCCGGGGCTCAGGAACCGGTTCGGCCCGAGGTTGAGTGGGTGGCGCGCGTGCGGGCAGCTGTTCACGTAGCCCCACGCCTCCTCGCCAATGCGAACGATGAACCCTCGCAGCGGCCAATCGCCCCGCCCCATCGTGAAACCGCGCGCGCCCGGATCCTCCACATCGCTCAGGCGGCATATCACCCGCTCGACATCAAGTAGCGGCGCGTCGCTCATCGGCCTGGATCCCCGCGTTGGCGCTTGCGAGCGGCGGAGCCGGCTTGAACAGGCCATGGCGAATGAGCCACCACAGGATCGCAAGTGCCGGCAGGCTCAGTGAGGCGGTGTAGATGAAGAAGAGCGGGTAGTCGATCGCCTCGACCACGAACCCGGAAGTGCCCTCGAAGAACAACTTCGCCGGCAAGGAATAGAGCGAAGAGAACAGCGCGTATTGCGTGGCCGTGTACTTCGGGCTGGTGAGGCTCGACAGGAAGGCGATCAGCGAGGTGCCGTGGATGGCCTGGGCAAAATTGTCCACCACGTTGATGAAGCCCAGTCCCAGCAGCGATGGCGTTTCGGTTGTAGCGAGCCAGGAAAAACCGAGGTTCGATGTGATCATCAACAGGCTGCCGATGATCAGCGAGCGCACCAGGCCTAGCCGCGCAATCAGCACGCCCGCGATCACCACTCCGATGAGCGAGGCGCCCAGGCCATACACCTTCACGATGCGCGCGATCTCGATCAGTGTGTAGCCGTGATCGATGTAGAACGGATTCGCCATCGGCCCCATCGTGAATTCGGTGAGCCGGTAGCTCGACATGAACGCAACGATGACCAGGCCGAGCGCCAGACCGTGGCGCGCGAAGAAGTCGAGCAGCGGGCAGATGACGGCGCCGATGAACCAGCCACCCGCCGCGCGCAGCCTAGGCGACAGATGAGCGTTACGGCTGAGCCACTCGATGACGCGCTCTTCGCTGCCCACAGCGGCGCGGTCGACGCTCGGCACAGGCTCGCGAACCAGCAGCGTCGTGATGACGCCCACACTGACGAGGGCAGCCATGGTTGCGTAGGTGACGTGCCAATTGAATTTCTCAGTGATGGCGAACGCGCCAGCGCTGGCAGTGATCAAAGCGACGCGAAAGCCGATCTGATAGCCCGCAGCCATGGCGCCTTGTAGATCCACGGAGGCGGTCTCGATGCGCCAGGCATCAACCGAAATATCCTGCGTGGCCGCGCAGAACGCGAGTGCCAATGCCCAAATGGCAATGGACAACACACCGGCCGAGGGCTCGCTCCACGACATGTTTACCAGGCACACGGCGATGCCGGCCTGCGCGAGCAACATCCAGCTGCGGCGTCTTCCGAGCACGCGCGTGAGAAAGGGCACGGGCATGCGATCGACGATGGGCGCCCAGAGAAACTTGATGGAATAGGCGAGCCCCACCCACGACAGCATGCCGATGGTGGAACGCTGGATGCCCTCCTGCCGCAACCACGCTGAAAGTGTTTGAAAGACGAGGTAGAACGGCAGGCCTGATGAGAACCCCAGAAAGATCATGGACAGCACGCGCGCCTGCCCGTACACGGCCAGCGACTGCAACCAGCCGCGCGACTCGCCCTGCGAGGCCACGCTCAAATGTTGTAGTCCAGCGTCAGCGGTGCGTGATCGGAGAATCGCTCACCGGTGTAGATCGAAGCCGACTTCGCGCGCCCTGCAAGAGACTTGCTCACAACCTGATAGTCGATGCGCCACCCCACGTTCTTCGCGCGCGCCTGCCCTCGGTTCGACCACCACGTGTATTGATCGGGCTCGGTGTTGATCTCGCGGAACGCATCCACGTAACCGCCATGGCCGAAGAGCTGGTCCAGCCACGCGCGCTCTTCAGGCAGGAAGCCCGAATTCTTCTGGTTCGATCTCCAGTTGCGCAGGTCGATGTTCTTGTGGGCGATGTTCCAGTCCCCGCAGATGATGTAGTCACGCTTGCGGCGGCGAAGCCGCGCCAGGTAAGGCGCGAAGGCCTCGAGGAAACGAAACTTGGAAGCCTGGCGCTCGGGCCCCGCAGAGCCCGAGGGCAGATATAGCGAGATCACCGACAGGTTGCCGAACTGCACCTCGAGATAGCGACCCTCGGAATCGAATTCGGGAACACCGAACCCGCGCACGATGCGCGTGGGCTCGTGGCGGGTGTAGATGGCGACGCCGGCGTAGCCTTTGCGCTCTGCATCGTGGAAATAACTCTTGTAGCCGGGAATGTCGACATCGTGGTCCGCCAGCTGGTGGAAGTGAGCCTTGGTTTCCTGCAGGCAGATGAAGTCGGCCTTCTGTTTCTTCAGCCACAGGAACAGGCCCTTGGCGGAGGCGGAACGGATGCCGCAGCAGTTCACGGTGATGATGCGCATGGTTCGATCATAGCGAGCGCCATGGGGATGCGCTCGGCCGGCGTTGACACGCCGGCGCGGGCGATGGCACCGTCGCGCGTCATGCAAGACCACCAGTTGAAGTTCATTGAGCTCGCGCTCGCGCGCGAGGCGTTGCGTTTCGGCAGTTTCAAGCTGAAGTCGGGGCGCGAGAGCCCCTACTTCTTCAATGCCGGGCGGTTCAGCGATGGCGAGGCGGGTGCGGTGCTGGGGCAGTGCTACGCGGCCGCGCTGGTCAACTCCGGCTTGCAGTTCGACATGCTGTTCGGGCCTGCCTACAAGGGTATTCCGCTGGTCACGGCTACGGCCATCGCGCTTGCCGAGCGACACGGCCGCAACATTCCCTACGCCTTCAATCGCAAGGAATCGAAGGACCATGGCGAAGGCGGGAACATCGTCGGCGCGGCGGTGCGCGGCCGTGTGGTCATCATCGATGACGTCATCACCGCAGGCACCGCCATTCGCGAATCGCTCGATCTCATTCGAAGCGCTGGCGGGGAGCCCGTGGCGGTGGCCCTTGCGCTCGATCGTCAGGAACGCGGGCAGGGTGAGCGATCGGCCGTGCAGGAGCTCGAGGCCGAACACGGCTTGAAGTGTGTGAGCGTGGTCACACTCGCCGATCTGATCGAAGCGCTATCGCGGCAGGATAGCGGGCCATTGCGGATTTCTGCGGATCAGCTCACAGGCCTTAGAGCCTATCGCGAGCGCTACGGGGTCACGTGAGGCTTGCAGCCTCGACCCGGTTGGTCAGAATATGCGCATCGCTGTTTCCTGACGGTAGGTCGAATGTCCGCTCGGACGCATTCTCTCGCGCTGGCCCTGATCGTTGCCGCAAGCTCTGTTGCGACAGGCGCCGGGGCTACCAAGGACAACGGCGTCGCCTATCGGTGGGTGGACGAGAACGGCCTCGTGCACTACGGCGATCGCCTGCCGCCCCAGTATTCGAGCAAGGAAAGCGCCGTTCTCAACAAACAGGGCGTCGAAGTCCGGCGCACCGACGCGCAGAAGACACCCGAACAGGTTGCTGTCGAAGCCCGCGAGCATGAAGCGGCCCTGCGCCAGAAGCAGCACGATGCGTTCTTGCTGACCACATACACGTCGGTCAAGGACATCGAAGCCCTGCGAGATGAGCGCCTGTTCCAGATCGGCGCGCAGCGGCTCTCCGCCGAGCAGTATGTCGAAGGGCTCAATTCGCGCGTGAGCGGGCTGCAGTCCCGCGCACGCAACTTCAAACCCTACAGCGACAAGCCCAACGCACGGCGCATGCCGGACGATCTTGCGGAAGACCTGGTGCGCTCGGTGAATGAGATGCGCACACAGAAGAATGCGCTGGCCGCGAAGGATGCCGAGGAAACCGCTTTACGGGCGCAGTTCCAGACAGATATCGATCGTTATCGCGAGCTGCGCAAAGTCTCGAACCGCTAGGCTCTCAGCTCCGGCCGGAATGGCCGAAGCCGCCCGCTCCCCGCGAAGTTGCCGAGAAGTCCTCGACCACTTCCAGCTCCACCTGCACCACCGGCACGATTACGAGTTGAGCGATGCGCTCACCCGGCTGCACCGTGTACGGCTCCCGCCCGCGATTCCAGCAGGACACCATCAGCGGGCCCTGGTAGTCCGAGTCGATGAGACCCACCAGGTTACCGAGCACGATGCCGTGCTTGTGGCCGAGGCCCGAGCGGGGAAGGATGAGGGCGGCAAGACCCGGGTCCTGCACGTAGATCGCAAGGCCCGTCGGCAGCAGCTCCGCCCGCCCCGGCTCCAGAACCAGCGGCTGGTCGAGACAGGCGCGCAGGTCCAGCCCCGCCGAGCCGTCGGTGGCGTACTGGGGCAGCGGAAACTCCTTTCCGATGCGCGCGTCGAGAATCCGCACTTTGAGCGGACGGCGGGCCGATTGATCCATTTCGCAGGGGCTTCCGGGTCGTAGGCCTGAGGTTCAGGCGGTGGCAGTGGCGGCAGCGACGCCGCCGCGCTGGGTGGCGCGCTCTTCGAGCGCCGCTGCGATCAGCGCAACCAGCCGCGCGGCGAGCGCGGACTTCGAAGCCGACCCCAGGTCGTGCCGGCCGGTGCGCGAGAGCACGATGAGGTGATTGTCTTCGCAATCGAAGACCTTGGTGTCGCCCACTTCGTTGGCGGCGATCATGTCCAGGTTCTTCTTGAGGAGCTTGGTGCGGGCGTTCTGCTCGACAGACTCCGTTTCCGCAGCGAAACCGACTACCAGGGCCGGACGCTCGGGGCCGGCAGCCACCGTGGCCAGGATGTCGGTGGTGCGCTCCATCTCGAGGTCCATGCGATCCGAGGCTTTCTTGATCTTCTGGTCGGCTGGACGGGCAGGCTTGTAGTCCGCTACGGCAGCCGTCGAGATGAAGACGTCGGCGTTGCCGACCTCCTTCATTACGGCCGCCAGCATGTCCACCGCACTCTCGCAGTCCACCCGACGGATGCCGGGAGGCGTCGGTAGCGACACTGGACCGCTCACCAAAATGACCTCTGCACCGGCGTTTCGTGCCGCCTGTGCGACAGCGAACCCCATTTTTCCGGAGCTTCGATTACTAATGAAACGAACAGGGTCAATTCGCTCTCGCGTAGGGCCTGCCGTAATGAGCACGCGCTTGCCGCTGAGAGGCCCCGTAGGGGTCAACAAAAAGTCGATTCGACTGATTATGTCTAACGGCTCGAGCATCCGCCCTTCGCCCACTTCGCCACAGGCCTGGTCACCCGCAGCGGGGCCCATCACGGCAATTCGACGTTGTTCAAGCGTCGCTACGTTTGCGCGTGTGGCGGGGTTTCCCCACATGACACGATTCATGGCGGGCGCCACCGCGATGGGCGCCTCGGTCGCCAGACACAAGGTGGACAACAGATCGTCTGCCTGACCGGTGGCGAGCCTTGCCAGGAAGCCGGCCGTGGCAGGCGCGATGACAATGAGGTCCGCCCAGCGTGCGAGCTCGATGTGGCCCATTGCCGCCTCGGCGGCCGAATCCCACAGGTCTGTGCGCACGGGGCGGCCGGAGACGGCCTGGAAAGTCATCGGAGTGACGAACTCAGCGGCAGCCTTCGTCATCACCACCTGGACTTCAGCACCGCGCTCACGCAGCCGCCGGACCAGGTCCGGGCTCTTGTAGGCGGCGATGCCTCCGGTCACGCCGAGAAGAATGCGTTTGCCTTGCATCTGAGGGCTCTTTTGGAGAGTGGGCCGATTATCGGTCCGACCTCCGCACGGGTGCAAAGGCATATCGCGTCTGACGATATGCATACAGGGTCTGACCGAGTCCCCATATCTGGCGATTCGCATCAGTCAGGCCTGCCGCTTCGCGCGTCAGTCGGCGTCACACTGTGGTCCCGCTGCCCTTTTTCGTGTGCCACCCATGACTATTCGCGACTGGCCTGTTGCTGAAAGACCCCGGGAAAAGCTGATCGCCCAGGGACCCCACATGCTCTCCGACGGTGAGCTGCTCGCCGTGCTGATCGGCTCCGGCAACCGGGGCAGCTCGGCGGTCGAGCTCGCCCGACGCCTGATTGGCGAGTTTGGCTCGCTGCGCGAGTTCCTGAATGCCGGCGCCCGCAAGTGCCTCGCGCAACTTGGCATCGGGCCGGCGCGCTACGCATCCATGCAGGCCGCGCTCGAGCTGGCGCGGCGGCACTATCGCGAGCCCCTGCGGCTCGGCTGCTGCCTGAAGACACACGAGGCTACCCACGCTTTCCTGCTGGCTCAGCTGCGTGATCGCCCCTACGAAGTGTTCTGCTGCCTGCACCTCGACAGCCGCTACCGGCTAATCGCTTTCGAGGAGCTGTTCCGGGGTACGGTGGATGGAACCAATGTTCCGCCCAGAGAGGTCGTCCGGCAGGCTCTCGAACACAACTCTGCGGCGGTAATCTTCGCCCACAATCACCCGTCCGGAGTCCCGGAACCCAGCCTCGCAGACAAACTGATCACCCGGCGGCTGAAAGACGCCCTGGCGGCCGTGGAGGTGCGTGTGGTGGACCACATCATTGTCGGCGACGTCGATTGCGTGTCGTTCGTGGACAGGGGGCTGCTGTGACGATGGGGTATTGCCCACGACAGGCCGCGCTGGTATAAAGCCGCGCTCTTCTGCGAGCATCTATCGGTGCGCGCCCAAGTCATTGATTCTTGAAGGTTGCAGAGCTATGTCCCGCGTCTGTGAAGTCACCGGCAAAAAGCCGGCTGTCGGTAACCGCGTCTCGCACGCTAACAACAAGAAGCGTCGCCGCTTCCTGCCGAACCTGCATCGGCAGCGTTTCTGGCTCGAGGCCGAGAAGCGCTGGGTGAGCCTGCGGGTGTCCACCAATGGCCTGCGCACCATCGACAAGAAGGGCATCGAAATCATCGTCGCGGAGCTCCGCGAGCAGGGCGTGAAGGTCTAAGCCATGCGCGAAAAAGTGAAACTGCTGTCCTCGGCCGGCACCGGCCACTTCTACGTCACCACGAAGAACAAGCGCCTTCATCCGGACAAGATGGAGATCCGCAAATTCGATCCGGTCGTACGCAAGCACGTCGCGTACAAGGAAACGAAGATCAAGTGAGTGATGCGCGAGCCCGTTCCGGGTTCGCGAATTCGAGGCGACCGCGGTGATTCACCGCGCACGCTTCAACCTGTAGCCTTCGCTCCATGCCGGAGCTCCCAGAAGTCGAGACCACCCGTCGCGGCGTGGATCCCCATGTCGTGGGGCGCAGCATCGTCGCGCTCCAGATTCACGATCGGCGGCTTCGCTGGCCCATCTCGAGCACGATGGCGGCCGACGTCGCGGGGCAATGCATTCGGCGTACCGGTCGCCGCGCAAAGTACCTGCTGCTCGAGCTCGATAGAGGCACGCTGCTGCTTCACCTCGGAATGTCCGGGAACCTGCGCGTGCTTCCAGCACAAACGCCACGCATCGCGCACGACCACTTCGACCTGCTGCTGGATTCTGGCGTCACGTTGCGTTTCAACGATCCGCGTCGATTCGGCAGCCTGCACTACACAACGAGCAATCCAGACGAGCACCCCTTGCTCGCTCGCCTGGCGCCCGAGCCGCTCGAAGCAGCGTTCAACACTGAATATCTGTGGAAGATCACGCGTAAACGTCGCGTCTCGATCAAACAGTTATTGATGAACAGCACACTGGTCGTTGGTGTGGGGAACATCTACGCCAGTGAAGCGCTGTTTCGCGCGCGCATTCGCCCGAAGCGGCAGGCGCGCAGCCTCACTCGCTCGGAGGTCGCGAAACTCACGCGCGCCGTGCGCGCGGTGCTGACCATGGCCATCCGCGTGGGCGGCACCACCTTGCGGGACTACGTCGGAGCGGATGGCAACCCCGGATATTTCCGGCAGAAGCTGTACGTGTACGAGCGTGCGGGCGAGCCGTGTCGCGTGTGCGGTGGCCCCATCAAGCAACTGACGCAAGGGCAGCGCTCGACGTACTACTGCCCCACCTGCCAGAAGTGACCAAACGGATCATTGCCCACCTCACGCAGGCCGACGCTATTCTGGGCGGCGTCATTCACGCGGTGGGTGGTTACAAACTCGAGACAGACCTGACGGCCCCGCCAAACGTTAGCGCGACGGAGTCGCGCGGCTACTGAACGAGTCCCTTCCCTGCGCCGCGCGGGTCGGACGCCGCCTGCACTTCGCCCGTCGCGTAGTCCCAGGTCACCACCTGAAGATTTCCGTAGCGGCGCCCTTCCCGCAGCTTGTGGCCGCGATCGCCCAGTGCCTTCACCTGCTCCGGCGTCAGCGCTCCCGGCTCGTACAGGATGACGTCCGGAAAGTACTGATGATGGAATCGCGGGGCAGTCACGATGTCCGTAGCGCTCTTGCCGTCCATGAAATCGAGCGCAGAGAGCAGCACCGCTCCGATGATGAAGCTGCCCCCCGGCGTGCCGGTGATCATTACACCGCGATCGGTTTCCACGAACGCTGGCGCGGATGAAGACAGCGGGCGCTTTCCTGGCGCGATGGCATTCGCCTCGGCGCCGATGAGCTGGTACGCGTTCGGCGTGCCGGGCTTCACCGAGAAATCGTCCATCTCGTTGTTCAACAGCAGGCCAGTGCCCGGTACCACAATGCCCGTGCCCAACCCGAGATTGAGCGTGATGGTGGTGGCGACGCGGTTCCCATCCTTATCCAGGATGGAATAGTGCGTGGTGTGCATGCCCTGCGCCGCCGTGATGGCGTCACTCGGGAGCATCTCGCTGGGAGTGGCGCGATCGAGCCGCAGCGAGCTGCGCTGACCGTCCGCGTAGAACTTGCTCGTGAGCCGCTCCACCGGAATCTTCACGAAATCCGAGTCGCCGAGATAGAGCGCACGATCGCGATGCATGCGCCGCATGGCTTCGACAACCAGGTGAATGCGCGTCACGGCATCCAGCGATTTCAGGTCATACGCTTCGAGGATATTCAGCGCATCGACGAGCGCGATCCCGCCTGAAGCCGGCGGCGATGCGGAAATGATGCGCGCGCCCCGATACTCCCCGACGATGGGCGGCCGCTCCACCGCACGATAGTCGGCCAGATCTTTTTCCGACCAGATGCCTCCGAGCTTGCGCACGCCTGCGGCGAGCTTCTTCGCAAACGGGCCTTTGTAGAAGGCGTCGACCCCTTGATCCGCAATCAACTGAAGAGTCTTCGCAAGATCGGGCTGCTTGATGACGTAGCCGACAGGCGGCACTTCGCCTTTCTTCAGGAAGACGCTTGCGGAGGCCGGCGAAAGTTTGATGAGGCGCTGCTTGCCGTCGATGCTTTCCTGCAGGCGCTCGTAGAGCGGGAAGCCGTCGCGCGCCAGACGAATAGCGGGTTGCAGGCTCGTCTTCAGCGGCAGGCGGCCATACTTCGACGCCAGCAGACCCAGTCCCGCAGGCTCGCCCGGAATGCCGGCGGCGAGTGCGCTATCCAGTGAGAGTTTCGGGACAGGGTTGCCCTGCGCATCCAGATACATATCGCGCGTGGCGGCGCCGGGCGCGGTTTCGCGCGCATCGATCATCGAGTTCAGGCCATCGCTCGCCCGATGTATCAGAATGAATCCACCGCCCCCGAGACCCGAGCCACTGGGCTCGACTACGGCCAGCGCCGCCGCAACCGCAACCGCCGCATCGAACGCGTTACCACCTTGCGCGAGGATGTCGAGCCCCGCCTGAGAAGCCAGGGGATGAGCACTCGCAACGGCGGCTTTCCCGGGCGCACGCTCCGCGCTGACGGCACTGAGAGGCGTGAAAACAATGAGCGCAAAGACAGCGGCGAGTGTGGCACGCAGCGTGCGCAGAGAATTCTGGATCATGATGGATTAACGACGCATTCCATTGTTCATACCGGACACCGGCGCGGGCGCCCGGAACTTATGTCCGCTTCTGTTTCGCCAGTTCCGCCGCCACGATCGGGTGCACGAACTCACGCGTCTCGCCGCCCAGCACCGCAATTTCGCGGATGAGCGATGAGGAAATGAACGTGAACTGCTCCTGCGGCGTGAGGAACACCGTTTCGATTTCACGCGCGAGATGCCGGCTCATGTTGGCGAGCTGGAACTCGAACTCGAAGTCCGACACCGCACGCAGGCCGCGCACGACAACCGCGAGCCCGTGCTTGCGCGCGAACTCCACCGTGAGCCCGGTGTATCCCATGATCTCGACGTTGGGGATATCCGACAGCACCTGCCGTGCCAGCTCCACGCGCTTCTCGAGCGTGAACATCGGTGTCTTGTTCGGGTTGGCGGCAATGGCGACCACGACCCGATCGAAGATGCCGGCCGCACGCCGCACGAGATCGTGATGCCCATTGGTGATCGGATCGAACGTGCCTGGATACATCGCGTCGCGTTTCATGCCGGCCCTGCTCCCCTCGCAGCTTTTGCGAAGAGATGATACCCGACCTCGCCGGCCCGCTTTGCTTTAAGCGACTCCCAGCGTGGCGGCAGCGGCGGAAGAGCGGCACTTGCGGCACATTCCACGTAGATGCGTGCGTCGGGTGCGAGCCACCCGTTCTGCTCTAGCAATGTCGCAGCCTGGCTGAGTGCGCCACTGGCGAACGGCGGGTCGAGAAAGACGAAGTCGCAGGGCTCGGCAGCGCCTGCCAGAAATCTCAATGCGTCGGCGCGCTCGATGCGCGCCCCCTGCACCTTCCACTCGGCAACCAGCTCAGAGAGCGCGCGAGCCACTGCTGCGTTCTGCTCCACAAAGACCACGCTCGCGGCCCCGCGCGACAGTGCCTCGAGACCTAGTGCACCGCTGCCGGCGAACAGATCGAGGCACCGCGACCCATTGACGCGCGGGCCCAACCAATTGAACAGCGTTTCTCGCACGCGGTCGGGAGTAGGCCGAACGTCTGACACATCCGGAAACCGAAAGCGCCGGCCGCGCAAGGTGCCGCCAATAATGCGAATGACGCGGGACTGCGTGCCACGGGAAGGCGTTGAGGCATGCCCTCGCGGGGATTCCTGCGACTGTTTTTCGGCCTGCGGGCCGCTGCGCGATTTTCCAGCGCGAACCAAGACTTGCGGCGCCTCGCGGCTTGCGACTCTGATCGCCGTAAGCGTACCCTACCTGCTCATTACTACAAGCTCGGCGCGCATTGCGTGACCGGGCGGTCGGAAAAACACGGACGCGTTCTTTCGTGAGGAGCTGCAGGTATGAAGAGGCTGGGAACTGCAACCTCGCTCGTCGCAACGGCACTGCTGGCAGCCGGTTGCGGGGGCGGCAACGGACCCGAGATTGGGGCCACCAATACCTCCAGTGGTAATGGAAATCCGGGTGGCGCCACGCCTCCCGCATCCAATCCCACGACGACGGCGCTGTTTCAACCTTTGCAGGGCGTGCTGCCCTACCCGACGGATCTCTACTTTTCCGGCTCCACCGATGGCACGCTGAATATTCAGCCCGCCAACGCACTGATGCCGCTGCAGTCCTCAGTGAATGCGCTCGATGGTTTCTCGACGAACGCCGTCATCCGCACGCGCTTCGCGGGGCCGCTGAACCCGGCGTCGTTCACGTCCACCACCGTTCGAGTGTTTCAGGTCACGGTAGACAACACTACAAAGGCCACCACCGGTGTCACGCGCGAACTCGTGCTCGGAACGAATGCGGCGACCGCGGATTTCAGCGCCAACGTTGCTACCGACCTGGGCGTCGGCAGCACCATTCTTGAAATTCGCCCGTTGAAACCGCTGGTGCCGAGCTCCGGTGCTACCAACGTCGGCTACCTTGTGCTGCTCACGAATGGCATCACCACCAGCGGTGGCACTGCCGTTACTGCGGATGATGACTACAACACCATCAAAGCCGCGCTGCCCACTTGCGCCACCATCGCCAATGCATCGCTCAATGGCATTTGCAAACTGACTGGCGCGCATCTGCAGATTGCGCAGGCAGTCGGAATAAACCCGGCGAACGTCGTACTGTCGTTCAGCTTTTCCACGCAGGCCACGCGCGACACGATGGCAGTGCTCGCGAACCCGGCCATCACCACTTCCCGTCCCATCACCGTCGGCAACACCGGCGCGACCACTAAAGCCATCAACACTGCCTTGCCGGGTCACGCCAACCTCTACAAGGGCGTGTTCAGCATTCCCTACTACAGCACCCGGCCCTCGACAGCCGACCCAACGTTGCCTCTCAAAGCATCGTGGCAAGGCGCGGCTTCGCAGCTCGACGCCACTAGCAAACTGCTCACGCGCTTCAATCCGCGCCCCGTGGCCACCGAGACAATCTCCATTCCCATCTTCATCACCGTTCCGAATGCCACATCGGTCGGCGGCGGCCTGAAGCCTATGGCGGGGTGGCCGGTGGTGATCTTTCAACATGGCCTCACGCGCAATCGACTGGATGCTGCGGGCGTCGCAGACGGCCTGGCGGATGCGGACACCGATACGTCCACGCCTGGTTTTCAGGGAAGCGGCTATGTCGTCGTGTCTATCGATCTGCCTCTGCACGGCCTCGGCGGTGACACCGCAGCCGCGCTCGCGGCGAATCCGTTCTATGACGCGGCGAACGAGCGCACATTCAACCTCGACCTGGTGAAGAACGACACGCTGGCGGCTGGTCCGGATGGAAAGATCGATCCGTCCGGCACGCATTTCGTGAACGTGCCCGCGCCGCTGGTCACGCGTGACAATCTTCGGCAGGCGGCGGTGGATCTGCTCGCGCTGGCGCGCTCACTGCCGAACCTGGATCTCGATGGCGACGGCACGCCCGATATCGACCCGACCCGCATTCACTTCATCGGCCATTCGCTCGGCGGCATCGTGGGCGGCGTGTTCCTCGGGACCGCTGGCGCCGCGGAAGTGCGCACCGGCGAGCTTGCGAATGCAGGCGGCGGTGTCGCGCAGACCATCTTCGATTCACCGGCGTTCGGCCCGCGCATCAAGGCGGGGCTCGCGGCGCAGGGAATCACCGAAGGCTCCACGATCTACGCGCAGTTCATTCGAGATGCGCAGACGGTGGTGGACGCGGGCGACCCCGTGAACTTCATCGCCGCCGCCAAGGCGGCGCGGCCCCTGTTGCTGCTGCAAGTGGTGGGCGGCGGCATCCTGCCGAGCGGGGGCGCATCACCGCCCGACCAGGTCGTGGTGAATTCGGCCACGCAGCGACTGATCGACGCGGCGGGGCTCACGCGAGTGTCCACGCCCGGAGACAACGCCGTGTCGGCGGGTTACGTGAACTTCCTGTTCGGAGATCACGGCTCGATTATCAATCCCGCCGCGAGCGCCCTGACCACCGCCGAGATGCAGATGGAGTCGGCAACGTTCGCGAGTTCGACGGGAACGATTGTCCGGATCACCATTCCGACCGTAGTGCAGCCTTAGTTAATTTGGAAAAAGTCGCCTACGGCGCTTTTTCGGACAAAGCCTTTGTTACCGGCCGCAAAAGGCGCGACTTTGGCGGCCTGCTCAGAGGCAGGAGGCGGCCTTTCTCGTTTCTGCCGCTAGAATACGGCCGCATGTTCGGACGTAAACCTAAACCCGCTGAGGAAACCCAGAAGCAGGGCTTCTTCGGGCGACTGCGCGCGCGCCTGAATCGCGGCGACTCGTTTCTCACGCGCGACCTGGGCGAGCTGTTCCGCGGGCGGCAGATCGACGCCGCCGCGCTGGACGAGCTGGAAACCCGGCTGCTCATGGCCGATGCCGGCGTCGAGGCCACTGAGCACATCCTGGCAGGCCTGCAGAGGCGCGTGGCACGCAAGGAGCTGGCGGACGTCTCGGCGCTCATCGTGGCGTTGCGCGACTCAGTCGCGGAAATTCTCGCCCCGTGCGCACGCCCGCTGATCATCGACGAATCGCGCCGGCCTTTCGTCATCCTGGTGGTCGGCGTCAACGGCTCCGGCAAGACCACCAGCATCGGCAAGCTCGCGCGACGCCTCGGGGAAGATGGTCGCAGCGTCATGCTCGCAGCCGGCGACACGTTTCGCGCCGCCGCCGTGGAGCAGCTTCACGTGTGGGCCCAGCGTTCCGGGGCCGCCTTCGCCGCGCAAGCCGCGGGCGCCGACCCCGGTGCAGTGGTGTTCGACGCACTCCAGTCCGCACGCTCTCAGAAAACCGATGTTCTGCTCGCCGACACCGCCGGCCGGCTGCACAGCCAGTCGCATCTGATGGAAGAGCTCAAGAAGGTCAAACGCGTCATCCAGCGCGTGGACCCGACGGCGCCACACGAAGTGCTGCTGGTGCTGGACGCGAACCAGGGCCAGAACGCGCTCTCGCAAGCGATTCAGTTTCATGAAGCCGTCGGCGTCACGGGCCTGGTGCTGACGAAGCTGGATGGCACTGCGAAGGGCGGCATCGTGCTGGCCATCGCGCGCAAGCTGGGGCTGCCCATCCGCTTCATCGGCGTAGGCGAACAGCCCGAGGACTTTGGCGAGTTCGACGCGCAGGCCTTCGCCAGCGCACTGGTGCAGGGCCCGGACGTATCGGCCAGCGACGCAGCCGGGCAAGGCAGGACGCTCCCTCGATGATCGTCTTCGAACGAGTCGCCAAGCGCTATCCCAACGGGCGCGAAGCGCTGGCGGGCGTGAGCCTGCGCATTGCGCCCGGCGAAATGGTTTTCCTCACCGGCAAGTCGGGCGCGGGCAAGAGCACGGTGCTCAAGCTCATTGCGTTGCTGGAACGGCCCACGCGCGGCACGGTGCTCGTCAACAACCAGAACACCAGCAAGCTCAAGGCGCGGCACATCCCGGCCTTCCGTCGCCACATCGGCGTGGTTTTCCAGGATCACAAGCTGCTCGCCGATCGTCCGGTGTACGACAACGTCGCCCTGCCGCTGGTGGTGTCCGACACACCGCTGCGAGAAATCGACAAGCGCGTGCGCGCAGCACTCGATCAGGTGGGGCTGTTGGGCAAGGAGCGCATGTTGCCGCTCGAGCTGTCCGTGGGCGAGCAGCAGCGTGTAGGCATCGCTCGCGCCGTGGTCAGCAAGCCGGCGCTGCTCATCGCCGACGAGCCCACGGGTAATCTGGATCCGGACCTCGCACTCGAGGTCATGCGGTTGTTCAAGCGGTTTCAGGAAGTGGGGGTCACGGTGGTCATCGCCAGCCACGACGTGGACCTGGTGCGCGAGTTTGGCCAGCGCGAAATCACCATCGAGAACGGACACGTGCACGGCGGCACCGGCGACGATCTTCCGAACCTGGTTGCAACACGATGACGCTGGGCTCTTACGTCGCGCGCCATGCGCAGGCGTTCCTCGGTGCGCTCGGAAGGCTCGCACGCAATCCACTGGCAAGCGTGCTCACCCTGCTCGTCGTCGCCGTGGCGCTGGCGCTGCCGATGAGCCTGAAGCTGTTCGTCACCAACGCGCGCATCGCCACCGGCGATTTCAAGGACGCGGTGGATCTCTCCGTTTACCTGAAGACCGACGTCGCGCTGAGCAAGGCCCAGCAACTGGAGACCAGTGCGCGCGCGCGGCCCGGCGTTGCGGACGTCACGCTGATCACGGCCGACAAGGCACTCGAGGAATTCCGCACTTACTCCGGTTTCGGCGCAGCACTGCAGGTGCTCGAGCAAAACCCGCTGCCTCACGTTCTATACATTCACCCTTCTGCCGAGGCGAGCTCGCCGGCTTCAGTGGAATCGTTGCGCCGCTATTTCGCGGCGTGGCCGGAGGTGGATATCGTGCAAGTGGATTCTGAATGGGTGATGCGCTTCAACGCCATTCTGGATGTTGCGCGCAAAGTGCTGCTCATCGCGGCTGCGTTGCTGGGCGTGGGAGTGCTCGCGGTGGTGGGCAACACCATTCGCCTCGAGATTCTCAATCGCCGCGCGGAGATCGAAGTGACCAAGCTGGTCGGCGGCTCGAATGGTTTCGTGCGCCGGCCTTTTCTTTACACCGGCATGCTGTACGGGTTGGGCGGTGCATTGCTTGCGTGGGGAATCATCACCATCACGGTGATAGTGATGGCGGAGCCCGTCGCGACGCTCGCCAAGCTGTATGGCAGTCACTACGCGCTGGCGGGACTCAGCGTTGACGATGCGACGCTGCTCCTTGGGAGTGGCGCCGTGCTGGGTTGGATGGGGGCGTGGATTTCGGCGAGCCGGCACTTGAGTAGCATTGAACCCCGCGCCTGAGTCAAGACGCCCTCAATCGCCGGGCGGCTAGAAGGCTTTTTTTGTTGTTTCGTCAAGAATTGGAGAGACGGGCAGCGCCCTCCAGTGCGGCGGAGCTTCAACCTTTGGGCGCGCTGACGAATCGATGCGGGTCGATCGCGATGAGCTGCGATAGCAGCTCGCCTCCTGAAATAAAATTAAAAAAATCCGAGCCCTCCGGCGATTGAGGGCTCCGGGCCTCAGTGACCTCAGTGATACCCCTCACCGATCTTGATCTTCCCGCGGAACGTGTAATAAACGAACACCGTGTAGCCCAGGATGAACGGCACCAGCACCGCAGTGCCGATCAACAGGAACGCCTGCGACTCCGGCGCCGCCGCCACATCCCACAATGTGAAAGTGGTGGGTACCAGGTAGGGAAACATCGAAATCATCAGCCCGACAAACGCCACTACGAACAGCAACACCGCGCTGTAGAAGGCTTGTGTGGGATGTCGGCCAGCGATTCCACGCCAGCATAGAAGC
>JBDTUL010000045.1:0-18634 GCA_040007735.1 Gammaproteobacteria bacterium
AGGTACGCCGGGCGCATCTCGATTTCCGCTCTGCGCAGGAACAGTTGGTGAATGCGCAGGCACAGGTGCGGTCGGCTGAGCTGGCCTTGCAGGCCGCGCAGGATCGGTATCAGGCCGGGGCTTCTACTTTGGTTGAGCTGACGCAGGCGCGCGCGACGCAGGTGCAGGCGGCCAGTTCGCTCGTCAGTGCGCGCTACAACCTGCAGTTCCAGCGGACGCTGATGGATTATTACGTGGGGGATCTCGACCCTAAGGAGATGGCCGGCGAGTAACCGCCTTGCAGCTGCAAGAGTCTCGCCGTTTCTCGCTCACCGTTTCAGGGCCGCGGCCTCACGCGCCAGCGCTTCGATGCGGGCCCAGTCGCGAGCCTTCACCAGATCGCCCGGCGTGAGCCACGAACCCCCCACGCACAGCACGTTCGGCAATTCGAGATAGGAACGGGCGGTCTGCAGGCTGACGCCGCCGGTGGGGCAGAACCGCGCATCCGCAAACGGGCCACTGAACGCCTGGAGCGCCTGGACGCCACCCGCCACGTTCGCCGGGAACAGCTTGAAGTAGCGAAAGCCTGCGGTGAGCCCGTCCATCAGCTCGGTGGCGGTGGCGATGGCAGGCAGATACGGAATGCGGAAGTTGGCGCCGGCGGCGAGCAGTTCGCGCGTGGCCCCGGGCGAAATGGCGAACGCCGCGCCGGCCCGGGCGGCCAGGTTCAGGTCTTCCGGGGACATGATCGTGCCCGCGCCGATGCAGATCTCGGGCACTTCGTTCGCAATGACTTCGATGGCCCGCAGCGCCTGCGGCGTGCGCAGGGTGACCTCGATGACCTTGATGCCGCCGCGAACCAGGGCGCGGGCCAGATCGGCTGCGGTATCCGCATTCTCGATCGTGACCACCGGCATGACGGGGGAGAGCTGCAGGATGTTTGCAATCGGTGCGTTGGTGTTCATGCGCTCATCGTCTCACTGCGAAGCCCCGTCCGGCCAGCAGCTCTTCCACCTGCGCGACGCTCACGAGATTGAAATCCCCCGGAATGGAGTGCTTGAGGCACGCCGCCGCCAGCGCGAAGTCGAGCGCCGCCTGGTCGTCCAGCCCGGTGAGGCACCCGTGCAGGATGCCGGCCGCGAAGGCATCCCCCGTGCCGATGCGATCCACGATGGCCCCGAGCGAATAGGTGCGTGTGTCGGTGAACCGTTCGCGGCTCATGAGCATGGCGGACATTTCGTGATGATCGACGCTGTGCTCCACGCGTACCGTGGCGGCCAGCCGCTGCAGGCTCGGGAACGCATCGAACGCCTCTTCCGCAGCGTGCTGGAATCGCTCGGCGGGCGCCCCATCGGGCAGCTGGAGACCGAGCGCCAATGCCACCGCCCGCTCGTCGGCGAACACGAGATCCGACTGATCCATCAACTCGTGGAAAATCCGGGCCGGGTCTCCGCCCCAGGCCTCCCAGAGCTTCGCGCGGTAATTGCAGTCGAATGACACTGAGAGACCGCGGTCCCGGGCAGCGCGGGCTGCCCGCAACGTGGCTTCCGCCGCCTGCGGACCCAGCGCGGGGGTGATGCCGGAGATGTGCAGCCATTCGGCGCCGACGAGCGCATGGGTCCAGTCGATGGCATCGCTTGCGGCCAGCGCGAAGGCCGAATCCGCGCGGTCATAGACGATTTCAGAAGGACGGTGGCTGGCGCCGGTGGCCATGAAATACACGCCGAGGCGGCCGGCTTCGACGCGCACCTCGTCGGTGCGCACGCCATGCCGCCGCAGTTCGCCGATGCACGCCGCGCCGAGCGGTGAGTCCGGAACGATGCTGACCATGGACGCGGCGTGCCCGAACTGCGCCAGCGACACGGCGACATTGGCTTCGGCCCCGCCCACATAAACCTGCAATGCATGGGACTGGAGCAGCAGCTCCCGCCCGGGGGCGTTGAGCCGCAGCAGCAGCTCCCCGAAACACACGACGCCCGACCCCATTGTGCCTTCCTCGCTACAAACCGCTCGTCACGCGCATCTTCTCTGTTTCCAGGCGTGTTTGCGAATGCTCAGGCAGCCCAGCGATCGTAGCCTCGGGCCAGCGCCTGGCTGAAGCGCATTTCCGTGCGAAGGTCTGCGGGGAACACGGAATGCAGTGTCAGGAATCGCGGGATGTCCGTTGCGCCCCGGCCTTCGCACGCGCATCCGATGTCGAGCAACTGCTGCGCCAGTGGATCGTTCACGCGCTCGCCAGCCCTTGCAGCACGCAGCACGAAGCGCATCCAGGCGGCGAGGGGCACGCAGAGCCGATCGATGGAACGGCCCGCAACCAGCGCTTCCCGAATGACACCGAGCAGCCGGAACGGCAATTTCTGGGATCCATCGCACGCGATCTGCGCAAGCGCGTGATGCATCGTCGGATTCCGGAAGCGTTTCAGAATCGAATCGATGTACCGGGGCAAATCGAGCCCGCGCGGTGCCGGAAGCGAGGGAAGAATGTCCTGCGTCATCAGTGTTTTCACGAACCTGTGCAGGGGTTCGTCGCACATCGCTTCGTACACGGTGCTGTGGCCTTCCAGCAGGCCCATGTAGGCAAGCGTCGAATGGGCTCCATTCAGCAAGCGAAGCTTCGCACGCTCGTAGCCGGCAACGTCGTTCGTCAGCGTGACGCCGGCGCGCGCCCAGTCCGGCACCGTATGTTTGAAGCCATCCTCGATCACCCATTGAACGAAGGCTTCACGCTGCACAGGCCAACGATCACGCACGCCGAGCGCGTGGGTTACGGATTCCTTCAGCGCATCGGTGGTGGCGGGCGTAATGCTGTCTACCATCGTGCGGGGGAAAGTCACCTCACGCTCGATCCACTTCGCAAGGTCAACGTCGCACGCGGCGGCGAACTGCGCAGTGGCGCGCGCCAGCTTGGCGCCATTGTCCACGAGGTTGTCGCAACTGATGGCGGTGAATGGGTGCAGGCCTGCGTCACGGCGGCGACGCAAAGCCTCTGTGAGAAAGCCTACGACGCTTCCCGGCGCTCGCGGATTCCGCAAGTCTTTGCGGATGTCCGGATGAGTAATGTCGAGCGCTCCGTCGGCACCGAGACAATAGCCTTTCTCGGTGACGGTGAAAGTCACTACATGCGTGGTGCCCGCGCAAAGCCTTTGCAGAACCGCTTCCGGGCTCTCCGGCGCCACCAGGACTTCCTTGATGGCGCCGATCACCTGGTGCGAGAGACTTTCGTCGTGGACTGCCAGCGTGTAGAGGTTGTCCTGAGGCCTCAGCGCGTCCCGTACATCTTTACTTCGCAGGGATATCGCGCTGATGCCCCACCGTGGATCGTGCGCCAGCAGCGATTCGAAGAACCACGCCTGGTGCGCGCGATGAAAAGCGCCCGGTCCGAAGTGCACGATGCCGATGTCGACTACCGAGCGATCGTAGGCGGGCCGCGCAATCGCGGTGGGCAACCGCTCGAGTGCGCTCGCGCTCAGGAAGGAAGTCATCGTGAAGTTCGCCGCAGCTTTCGTGCAGGCGTGATTACAGGATGGCTGGGTGCCTTTTGTCCAGCGCGGGCATCTCCGTCGAGATGCGGCGGGGCGGGCTGCTACTGCGGCAGGTTATGATGCCCATCCTTTCCCGATCACGCTGTGCGCTCATGCCTCGCAGGCTAGCTCTACACGAAGACCGTTTATTCCCGGCCGATTCGACCGTTCGCGCCATCGCTCGCGAGCTGTATGCCGAGGTGCGGGACCTGCCGATACTGAGTCCCCACGGCCACACCGACGCCGCCTGGTTTGCGTCCGACGCGCCGTTCAGCAATGCGGCGCAGCTGCTGCTGTCGCCAGATCATTACTTGTATCGCATGCTCTACAGCCAGGGCGTGCGCCTGGGCGATGTCGGCGTGGCGGCGCGCGGCGAAAAATCCGCCGCGGATCCGCGAAGCGCCTGGCGATTGCTCGCGAAGCACTTCTATCTTTTCGATGGCACGCCGTCCTCGCTCTGGCTGAACCACGTCTTCACAAAGATATTCGGTTTGCAGGTGGCGCTGGACGAGAGCACATCGGATCTCTACTTCGACACCATTGGCGCAGCGCTGGCGACGCCTGCGTTCAAGCCGCGCGCCTTGTTCGATCGATTCAAGATCGAAGTGCTCGCCACCACCGAGTCGCCCACCGACACGCTCCAGCACCATCGCACAATCCGCGAGAGCGGCTGGCAGGGTCGCGTCATCACCACGTATCGCCCGGATCCCGTAGTGGATCCGGAGCATGAGCTGTTCCGAACCGCGCTCACTGAGTTTGGGGAATTGGCCGGCACCGACGTGCACACATGGCGCGGTTATCTCGAAGCCCACCGCATTCGCCGGCAGGTGTTTGCCAAGGCTGGCGCTACCGCCACGGATCACGGCCACCCCACGCCACGCACCGCGGATCTGTCCGCTCCCGAATGCGAAAAGCTCTTCGCTCGCATTCTTGGCGGAAAATTCACAGCGGACGATGCCGAGCTGTTCCGTGGCCAGATGCTCGTGGAAATGGCGCGCATGAGCCTCGACGACGGGCTAGTGATGCAGATTCATCCCGGCTCGTTCCGCAACCACAACGCGAAACTGCACGCGGAATTCGGGCGCGACACCGGCGCGGATATTCCACGCTCCGTGGACTATGTGAACGCGCTCAAGCCTCTGCTCGATCGTTTCGGCAACGAGTCAGCGCTCACTATCATCGTGTTCACGCTCGATGAGACCACCTACAGCCGCGAGCTCGCGCCGCTCGCCGGCCACTACCCGGCACTGCGTCTCGGCCCGGCCTGGTGGTTCCATGACAGTCCGGAAGGAATGATGCGGTTCCGCGAGCAGACCACGGAAACGGCCGGCTTCTACAACACCGTGGGCTTCAACGACGACACGCGTGCGTTTCTGTCAATTCCCGCACGACATGACGTGGCGCGCCGGGTGGACTGTTCGTTTCTCGGGCGCCTGGTCGCCGAGCACCGGCTCGACGAAGAGTCCGCACACCGCCTCGCCGGCGATCTCGCGTATGGATTGGCGAAGCGGGCGTACAAACTCTAGAGCTTCACCTCAGCGATTCAAGAACCCCTCAATCGCCGGGCGGCTGAGAGCCGAAACAGAGTTTCACCTCAACACCGACATTCACCCCCATCAACCGGGCGGAGGCTCGATCGCAGAGGGGCAGCGGGCACGTCAAAAAGCATGGACGCTTTTTGCCGAGGCTCCGACGGACCGGTCCAGCGGCCGGTGCCCGATGCCCGATGCCCGATGCTCCCTCTGCGATCGAGGCTTCGCTTACGCATCGAGCCTGACCACGGCGCTGGAAAACAACGCAGCCCCACTCGCGTAGAATACGCCCCGTGACCCGCCGCAAATCCACCCCCCTCGAGTCCCTCACGCGCGTGATCACCAGTCGCGACGAGACGGACATCGACCAGCTCTATGGGCTGGAGCCCGTGTTCGAGCCCGAGAAGGCCCGGCCGGGCCTGGATGCCGAGGCCTTTGTACCCGTGCAATGCCCGTATTGCGGTGAGCGCCTCGAAACCCGGGTCGACCTGACCGCCGGCGAGCGCGAATACATAGAAGATTGCGAGGTGTGCTGCCGCCCCATCGAGTTCGCCATCGAGCTCGAGGAGAACGGCAGGCTGCGCGGCTTGCGAGTCCAGCGCCTCGACTGATCGTCCGTCCCCATCAAACCTGGAAGATCCGATGAACTACAGATTCGTAGTTGGGAGTTCGCTTGTCGCCTGCCTGATGGCCGCCTCCGGCTGCAGCCGAACCGAGGCGCCCGCAGGCCCCGTCACACCGCCCGTCGAGGCCGCGGGGCCCAAGTGGCAGAGCTTCGTGGATCGCTTCATAGAAGACTCCTTCGTCGCGAATCCCTTCACCGCCGTGGACGCCGGCCGTCACGAGTTCGATGGCCAGGCACCGAACTGGAGCTCCGAAGGCATCGACACGGAAGTGGCCCGCCTCAAAGCCGCGCGTGCCGAGGCGGCAGGCTTATCCGCGGAGGTGCTCACGCCCGAGCAGCGTTTCGAGCGGGACTATCTCGTCGGCGGCGTCATCGACAAGCAGTTGTTCTGGCTGGATACGGCGCGGTTCCCCTTCACGAACCCCGCCTGGTACATCGACCGCCTCGACCCCGACCCGTATCTGAGCCGCGAGTACGCACCGCTCGAGAAACGCATGCAGGGCTACACGGGCTATGCGCGCGCCATTCCAAAGCTGGCGGAAGAAATCCGCGCCAACCTGCACACCCCCATGCCCAAGAGCCTGGTGGAGCGCGGGATTGCGGGCTTCGGCGGCTATGCCGAGTTCTATCGCAACGACATTCCCAAGGTTTTCGCAGCCGTCACGGACCCGAACCTGCAGAAGCAGCTTGCGGAAGCCAACGATGCCGCCGCGAAGGCGATGGATGGGCTGAAAGACTGGCTCGTCACCGAACGTAAAACCGCAACGGACGACTTCGCCCTGGGCGAGCCACTGTTCGTGCAGATGCTCGCGCAAACTGAAGGCGTGAACGTTCCGCTGAAGGATCTCATCGCGGCCGGGCAGGCGGATCTCGACCGCAATCTCAAAGCGCTGCACGAGGCCTGTGCGCAGTACCTGCCGAAAGGCACGATACCGGCCTGCATCGCAAAGATGAACGGCAACAAGCCGAAAGGCGGCACGGTCGCCGCCGCTCGTGTGCAGCTCGATGAGCTGCGCGCCTTCGTCACTGAGAAGAAAGTGGTGACGGTGCCGACGGACCAGCAGGCTGCGGTGAAGGAATCACCGCCCTACAACCGCGGCAATGCCGCCTACATCAACATTCCCGGCCCGTACGAATCCAAGCAGGTCGCCTGGACCTTCTTCGTCGCCCCGCCCGATCCGACGTGGAGCGCGAAGGAGCGCGCGGAATACATCCCGGGGCTTGCGAACCTGGAGTACACCTCGGTGCACGAAGTGTGGCCGGGGCATTTCCTGCAGTTCCAGCATGCGGTTCGCAACCCCTTCAAGGTAGCCGGGCTGTGGGTGGGTTACGGCTACGCGGAAGGCTGGGCGCACTACTCTGAAGAGATGATGTGGGAAGTGGGGCTGGGCAACGGCAACCCGGAGCAGCACGTCGGCCAGCTCAGCAACGCGCTCTTGCGCAACGTGCGCTTCCTGTCGGCGATTGGCCTGCATACACAGGGCATGACGATCGCGCAGTCCGAAAAGTTGTTTCGCGAGAGTGCGTTCTCGGATGCAGGCACGGCACGCCAGCAGGCGGCGCGAGGCACTTATGACCCCGCCTATCTCAACTACACGCTGGGTAAGCTGATGATCCGCAAGCTGCGTGCGGACTGGACGGCGGCCCATCCAAACGATGCGATCGTGGCAGCGGATTCGCCTCAGAGATGGCAGGCGTTCCACGACAAGTTCCTGTCGTATGGCGGCCCGCCCATTCCGCTGGTTCGCCGGGAAATGATGGGCGCGGACGGAGGCTCGCTGTTCTGAGAGCCGCCTGCGCGGGGATTAACTGCGCGCGATGCGCAGGCGCACCGGCATGCCGCCCCGCTCAGGGTCCCACATCAGGGTCTGGCCGGGCTCCAGCGCGTTCACATCGTTCACCGATTTCGGTGCGACCCGATCGGGCTGCACGCTGATCTGGAGCACCGCGGTGAGGTTCTCCGGCAAAGACTGCGACCCTGCCTTCGCTCCGGGAGGCAGCAGTTGGTGCGCTTCGTCGACGACGATCCAGTGAGGTTGGCCCGAACGCATGCGGAGCGCCTGCAGCTGCGGAGCGAGACTCGCGAAGAATGCCGGGCGATCGGCGGCAGGCAGGCCGGCCAGATTCGCGACGCAACTCGTCTGGGGCTTCGAAAGCACCTTCGCGATCTCATCCACGGAAGGGGGCCGCTCGCCTGTGCCCAGTGCAACGGCGTTGCCGACGGCACCGTACCCGCCCTCTGAATCGATGACGCAAAAGGTGTAGTGCTGCTCGGCGAGGCGCTCGAGGAAGCTCGTGACGAGAGCCGGCATACCGCTGGCAGGCTTGCCCAGGAGCAGAACGTTCCGGCCGTAGGGCGGCAGTTTCATCGCGCTGCCATCCTCTGCAGTGCCCAGAAGAACATGATGCCGCGCGAGCGCAGGCTCATAGGACGCAAGGTCGTCTTTCAGCAGCGCGTCGATCAGCTCGGTCACACCGGCGCCGTGATCGCGAGTGGTGACCATATCCGCCGTGTCCTTCAGCGTCGGCAACGCGTTGGCGACGGCCGCCGAGAACTCGCAGGCGCGCAGCAAGGCGTGATCGTTCTCGGCGTCCCCGATGCCTACGGCGTTGTGAGGCGAAACCGCGAGCGTCTCGAGCGCCGCGGCCAGCCCGGTCGCTTTGTTGACGCCGGCGGGAAGCACCATCACCGCGCCCTTGTTGAAGATCACCTGCAATTCCAGGCCGAGGTCGCGGATGGTCTCGAGCACCACGGTCTCGTGGGGCTCCCAAGTGGCCACAATGACCCGTCCCTGTGAAACACGCTGCACGCCGCGGGCCCGGAGCGTGGCGACGAATTCATCCGGCGGCCGTGGGGCGAGTGCCTTTTCGGCGCGGGTGGCGGGGTGATAGAGCAGGGCGCCGTTCTCGGCCACCACGTACTCGAACAGGTCGAGGCGCTCGCAGACGCTCTGCAGGTCGTCAAGCTCCCGTCCGGTGACCATCAGAAGGCGCCGGCCCGAGGCGATCAGGCGCTCGAGGGCCTCGATGGTGCCGGGAAGCAGCTTGCCGTGGGTGGCGAGCGTGCCGTCGTAATCGCAACAGAGGGCGAGATAGCGCATGCGTCGGGCCTGTGGGCCGGCGCGGAGAGCCTGTTCGAGTAATAGGCGTCAAGCTGCCCCATGAGGGGCGGCCGCAGTAGACGGCTATTGCTCGAACAGGCTCCTGGAAGCCGGCGGAAGTGGATCGTCCGCGCGGAGCGAGCAAGTTGCGTTCCGGAAGCTGCGCCGGAGCGGCTGCGGGGACACTCAGTCGGGTTTGCGCTGGCCCGCGCGGGCCGAACCGTCCTGGGGCTTGCGGGCGTTCATCTTCACGCGCTTGCCTTTCAGCTGCTGTTGCATGCCCGTAAGCGTCCAGCCGCCGATGATGCCGGCGAGCATGGCGAGAACGCAGATGCTGCTGTCGTCGAACGGAATGGCGCTGAGAAGGTGCGGCACAGCCTGCACCATGTCGACGATGGTCATCGAATCTGACACTACATTCATTTAGATAGAACCCCCGAAACGTTCGCTTTGGAACATAACAGTTGCATCGGCCTCAGGGGGAGTCGTCTGAAAGCGACGCGTGGATTCCTCGACGTGGATCACGCGAAGTACAGGTGAGCCGAGCTTCCGGTCGCGCTATTTCAGCGCGACGATCAGCTTCGCCGAGTGACTGCGCCAGTTGATAGGAATGACGAACGAGCGCAGCCCCGCCACCTGGGGAATCTCCGGCCGCTCGCCGGCCAGCACGCTGGGCACCGAGATCACGAAGTCGCGCCCGAAATCCTTGCGCGCGTTGCCCGAGATCGTATTGGCCACCTCGCCCACGAGGTCACGCATGGTCTCGTGGCTGAAGTCGCTTTCCTGCATCTTCATGAGCAGCACGGTGAGCATGGCTTTCGGCGCCGTGAAATACACCACGCCTTCGCGCTTGCCCGTGATGCTGATCATTCCCGTGTATTCGTGCACGGAGGGCGTGCCCTCCGTAACGAGGTACGGCGAGCCGATCGAGGCCGGCTGCTGGGCCGCCACCTCGAAGTAGTTCGTCGTTCCCTCGACGAAGGTTTTCAGCTCGTTTTCCTGAATCATCGGATGAGCTCTGCCATGGCTTCGTTCAACTGCCGATCCGTGAACGGCTTTTCCAGAAAGCCGTTCGCGCCCTTTTCCATGGCCTCGATCGCGGTCGCCTTGTCGGCGAGCGCGGAGATGACCAGGATCCTCACGGCGGGCTTGATCTTGACGATGTTCTCGATGCACTCGATGCCATCCATCTGGGGCATCGTCAGGTCCATCGTGACCACGTCCGGGTCCACCTTCTTGAACAGCTCAATGGCTTCTACACCATTGCAGGCCGTCCCTACCAGCTCCAGCTCCTCGAAATTCTGCGAGCGCTCGATGCGCCTGCGCATGATATTCGAATCGTCGACGATCATGAGCTTGAAGGAGCGTGTCGCTCCCTTACCTGTGTTTCCGTTCACTGCGTTCATGCGTTGCTTTCTTGCTCGTTAAACCCTGCGCTGCTTGAAATCCAGGCGCCTAGGCCACGGCAGTATTCGCCTCCTCGGTGGCCGGCAATGAGACCTTGAAGCGGGTGAATTTGCCCGGATTGGTGGTCACCCCGATTTTTCCTCCGATCGCGTAGACACTCTTCGCGACCACGTCCATGCCGACACCGCGGCCCGCATCCATGGAGACATGCTCCTGGGTGCTGAAGCCGGGCTTGAAGATCAGCGCCATGGCCGCGCGCGTGTCCATGGCCGCGGCTTCTTCCGCCGTGACGATCTGCTTGCGCACGGCGGCGGCTTTCAGCTGGTCGGGCAACAGGCCCGCGCCGTCGTCCTCGAACATCAGCTCGAAGCCGTCCTGGGATTTCTTGAACTCGATGCGCACCGCGCCGACGTCTTCCTTGGTCTGCGAGCGGCGAACGTCCGTGGCTTCGATGCCGTGGACCGCCGAGTTGCGCAGCATCTGGATCAGCACGTCCTTGACGGTGGGCACGTACGAGCGCGGGATTTCATGCAGCCCGATCAAGGTGAGCTTGAAGCGCTTCTTGTGGTCGTGCGCCAGCCGCTCGGCCAGCGAGTTGAGCGTGCCGCCCAGCTCTTCCGCCACGGTCCTTGCGGCGTTGGCATTCACATTGTTGGCGGCCGGGCCGCGAATGTTCTGGGTGGCCTCGACCGGAACGGAGTCGCGCAACGAGGAGAGGCGCATGCCCAGCTCGCGAACGCTGCGCAGGTGCGCCAGCAACTCATCGAGCTTCAGCACCACCGGCAGGAAGTCGCTGCCCGAGAGCTCGGGACGACGCTTCAGCTCGGTGACCATGTCTTCGAGGGCGTGGGTACGGTGAGCCACGCTCATCAGGTTGAGCGCCGAGGCCTCGCCCTTGATGGAGTGCAGCTCGCGGAACAGGCCGTCGAGCTTCTTGCGGAACTCGGAGTCGCTGCGGGCCGGCTCCTTCATGATGGCGTTGACGAGCTGCAGGCCGGTCTCGGTCGCATCCAGGAACGACATCAGCTGCGCCGGGTCGATGTGCATCACGCCCAGCATCATGTCGACCTGCTGGTTGGCGTTCTCCTGCGACTCCTGCAATTCCTTCGCGAGCATCACGCTCGAGGTGATGTCGCCGACGCTGACCAGCACGTGACGGACGCCTTTCGGCCCCATGACGCGGTGGAAGTCGAACTGCAGGTAGCGCGCTTCGCGTGCGCCGGAGGCCGTCTCCACGTGAATTTCGAGCTGACCCAGCGGGTTGATACTCTGCATGAGGCTTTCGCGTGCGCGCTCGCCCCACAGCAGCTTGATGTACTTGGTGGCGGTGGCCAGCGTCGAGGGGGCAACCAGTTTCTTCAGCAGCTCTTCGAAGGCGAGGCCGGCGAAGTCCGTACGACCGAACATGCGGGTGAGGGCGTCCGACCACACCGAGCCGATCTTGTACTCGGCGTCGAGCAGGAAGAAGCCTTCCTTCACGGTCTTGAGAATGTCCTTCGTCTGCTCCTGCGCGTCGCGGGCGGCGCGTTCGCCGCGACCGCGGGCGAGTTGCAACCAGGCCGCGGCGGCCGCCAGCACCAGGGCTGCGAGCACACCGACAGAGAGCAACACACGCAGCCGGTTTGCGCCGGTCGAGGCGTCGAGCTGCAGGCGGGTGGCAACGCTGGCGAGCAAAGTCTGCAGGCGCTTGGCGTTGTCATGCGCGAAGAGCTGCGAGCGCTTTACGTCGGCGTAATGCGTGCGGCCTTCGCGGGAGAACGAGCTGCCGCTCTCATCCGAATCCACATACGGCTGACCCGTGAAGTCGACCACCGGATCGACCACCGGGCCGTACTGGCGCCAGAGCACCAGGGCCTGGTCGAACTGCGTGGAGTGACCTGCTTCGCCGAGCTGCTTCAGATCGCGATCGAACCGCTCGACGGTCGCGCGCACGTCGGCCAGGGCCTGGCCGGCATAGGCGCGTGCTTCGAGACGGTCGCGCAGCGTGTTCAGCTGTGCGGCGATCGTGTTCGGATAGGTTTGCAGCACGCTAGCCGTCTGCAACGCATTGACGTTGGCGTTCATCTGCGTAGCGAGACGGAAGCCGGCGATCAACACACCGCCCATCACCAGCATCAGCAGTGTGCCGATACCAACCGTGACGAGTTGGCGAGTTCGATCTGCACCCGAAAAGTTCATGCAAGGTTCTCCGCGCAGCGACTGCGGGTTGATGCCTGATTAGTTGGAAGGCAGGGCGAAACGGATCGTCGCGCGCGCCGGGACATCCTGCGGCACGTTGTTGATGATCACGGGCTCGTAGCGCCAGCGCTTCACGGCGCTCATGGCGGAACGATCGAATGTTCCGGCGGGCTCCGCCGAAACCACACGTACCTCGGTCGGCTCGCCCGTGGTGCTCACCACGAACTCGACGGTTACCGAGCCGCTGATTCTCTGGGTCAGGGCACGCTCCGGGAACTCGGGAGCCGAGTAACGGATGCGCTTCAGTTTCGACTGCAGGTCTGCCGGGGCGGAGGCGGCCCCACCACCCGAGCTGTTGCTGCTGGCGGTCGCGGCACTGCCGCTCGGCTTGGACGCGTTCTTGCGGCTGGCGCTCGCCTGCTGGATGGCCTGGATGTCTTTCGGGTCCGCACCCCAGCGGCGAGCCTGCGTCAGGTCCGCGTCCACCTGGGCGGTGCGGCCTTCACGGGACGCCGTGCTGGCGCGGTCGAGCAACTTGGTGGCCAGCTCGCGGCTGCCGGACACGAGCACCGCATTGTTCGCATCGGCACCCTGGAGAGCGGTGAGATAGAACGCGGCGCTGTCGTTCGCCGGGTCGGTGAGCTTGTTCTCACGCAAGCGATCGCGAGCGAGGCCGGCGAGCCGATCGGCTTCGGCGGTCGCTGCACGCTGCTTGGCGTTGTTGAGGTCTTTCTGGAAGTTGTTCAGCTCGGCGCTGCTGACGCCGACGGACTTCGCTTCGGTGAGGTAACGATCCACATCCGACTGGCGATTCGTGAGAGCGGACTCGCGCGCCTTGCGCATATACGCGCCACCCAGGTCGCGCGAGACGCGCGCCGCGGCGTTGGAAGCGGACGGGCCGAGATCGCGAAGCTGCTGGAGATAGGCCTTGGCGCTGTCGTCGCCCTCGGCCAGGCGGCCGTCACGAATGCGATCGGTGGCGAGATCCACCAGGCGCTTCTGACGCTGCTCATCCTGGCGGCGGTTGATTTCGTTGCGCCACTTGGTGATCTGCGAATCCGACACCGCGCCGGACTGCTGTGCGCCCTTCACGAGGGAGGCGGCGCGGTCGAGGTTGCTGTCCGCCAGCATCCTGTTGACCTGCGCGGTCGCAAGCTTGCCATCGAGAGCGGTGACGCTCTTGTCGTCCGGCGTTGCCGCCTTCAGGTGCGCAAGGGCCAGGGTGGCTTCTTCATAGCGTGCGCCAGTCAGCGCCTCTTCGAAGCGAGCGGTGAGAACCGACGCGACGCGCTTCAGGCCGTCCGAGGCTTCACCGTTCGAGGCGTCCGCCTTGGCGGCGGAGCGGTAATAGAGGAGTGCGTTGTCGCCATTCGGCTCGGTGTAGCGACGCTCGCGCATGGCCATGCGGGCCTTTTCGAGCAGTTCGTCTACCGTGCCGTTCACGAGCGGCATTTCCACGACGGGCGCCGCTTCGGCAACCACGTTGTCCTGGGCCACGTTGGCGTCGTCGGCTTGCACCGAAACGCTGGCCTTCTTGTCGGCCGGGGCGGCGGTGGGCGCCGACGGCGAGCGCATGAAGAACCAGGCTGCGCCTGCGGCGACGAGCAGCGCGGCCACGCCGCCGCCGATCATCACCATGGGATTCTTGCCACCTGAATCCGATCCGAGCGAGGGACCGTAGTGTCCGTGGTCGGCCTGGGCCGCTTCAACGGTGATAGAGGTGTTCTTGTCGAATCGCGGATCGTTGCCGTGCGAAGGACGCGCGCTCTGCTGCGGGCGGCGTGCGGTTGCATCGGCGATGGCGCCTTCGAACACAGCGCCTGTCTTGCGCTTGTCGATGGGAATGGGCAGCACGGCGAACACCGTGGTGCCTTTCAGAGAAATGGCGGTCTGCTTCTCGACATCCGCGTTGGCGAAAACCAGCGCGACGATGTGCGGGGCCTGGCTGTTGACCTGCTCGATGTCGCCACGAAGGTCGTCGACGTCTCGGGCGTCGATGGCGAGGAGCTGCACTTTGCGCGAGCCCTGGATCTGCTCGAGCGCCGTGGCCACCGAGTCCACCGGACGGACCGAGGTCTGGCCGCTCATGGCCTCGCCGATCTCCAGGAGAAAGTCATCACGTGTCGTGATGGCTATGACTTCCGCCGCGGCGCGCGCGGAGGACGATGTATTGGAGGCGGAAGCGGACGGGTCCGCGCCGCCTTCCTGAGACCGCGATGCTGTCGATGGACTAGGCACTGAACAACTCCCTCAAGCGTGACAGGCCTTCACTTCCCAATATGTCCCTGCCCCACGTCATGTGGAGGAGCCGGACCGCGGGTACTGATCTGTACGCGCAAGCGAAGGCACGGCCAGATACTGCGGGAGCATAGTAGGGCGGCGCACCATCTCTTTGCTCCAGTTCACAATAATTAGAGACAACTGTCGTTCGATGCCGACGGATGAAAGGAAAGGAGAATGACCACCCGTTTTGGCATCGCACGAGGGTAGCCTCGAGGCCGCGCTGGCGCCTGTAACGACATACCGAGATGTCGCCAATCCGCGCCAATCCCTCGCGATGCATTACTCTTGGCCGCAGGGGATAGTCATCGAACGGGACCTAAGACTCATATGCGCGCACTGAAGATCGTCGGAATCATCGGGGCCGCGCTCGTCGGCCTTCTCATCTTCGGCATCGTTGCCATCCTGCTGCTGGTGGACCCGAACGATTATCGGGATGACATCGCGCGGCTCGCCGAATCCAAAACCGGCCGGCCGTTGCAGATACGCGGCAAGCTGGGTCTCAAGGTTTTTCCTCGCCTGGCGCTGGATATTCACGACGTAACGCTTGGAAATCCGGCGGGTTTCGGCGCGGAGCCGTTCCTGACGGTGGCGCAAGCGAGCGTCGGCGTGAAGTTGTTTCCTCTTCTGCACAAGCAGGTGGAGGTGAGCCGCGTGGCCGTGGATGGGCTCAGCGTCACCCTGATCAGCCGGGGCGACGAGGACAACAACTGGAAGGACCTTGGCGAGTCGAAGGGCGAGCCGCCGACCCCCGCGGGGGAGAGGTCTGCGCAATTGACGATCGCAGGCGTCGACGTTACCCAGTCGCAGCTGTTGTATCGGGATGAAGCCAAGAAGAGCACCTCCCGCCTCACCGCCCTCGAGGTGCACACGGGCGCGGTCGGCGGCACGGAGCCGATCAAGGCCTCCATCGCCTTCGACTACGACGAGGGCGCCGCTCCCCTGGTTGCGCATCTCGAGGTGAAGGCCACCGCGCAAATGCTCGATGACGGCAAGCGCCTCGAGCTGAAAGACCTGGATGCGAGCGGCAAGTGGTTCGGCTCGCCGGACAAGGCCGACCAATACGATGGCAAGGCCGGTAGCAAGGCAACCGCCGCTCCCGCAAAGGCCGCGGAGCCCGTCGCGTTTTCGATTCGCTCGCCGCTGCTCGCCCTCGACCTGGACGCCGAGTCGCTTGCGCTGGCAAAGCTAGATGTGAAGCTCGGAGACCTGCCGGTGCAACTCACGGCGAAGGGCGAGAAGCTCTTCGGCGATTACGTCATCGACGGCAACATCGCCATCGAGAAGACTTCGGCTCGCAAGCTGATGCAGTCCTTCGGCATCGAGCCGCCGGTCACGCGCGATTCGAATGCGCTCGCGGCCTTCGCCTTCAAGAGTGACTATCAACTCACGGCGAAGCAGGTTCGCCTGCCGGCGCTCGATCTCAGTCTCGACGAGACGCAGGTGCATGGCTCCGCCGCCGTAGCCGACCTGGACACGATGGCCCTGCGCTTCGACCTCGACGTCAATGCCATCAACCTCGATCGCTACATGGCTCCGGAAACGAAACAGCCGCCGGTTCCTGCCGCGGCCAGTGCAGCCGCCGCCGAGAAGCCGCCGACTCCGCTGCCGCTCGACTCGATCAAAGGGCTCGATGTGAAGGGCCAGCTGCGCGTCGGTCGCGCCACCGTCACGGGCATGCAGTTCAGCGACATTCGTCTTCCCATCGAAGTGAAGGATGACCGGGCGCACCTGGGCCCCACACAGGCCAAACTTTTCGGTGGCAGCTACAACGGCGACATCGTGCTCGATGCGCGGCCGGCTCGAGCCGTGCTGTCGCTGAACGAGCACGTGCGCGCCATCGATATCGGCGCGCTGATGAAGGCAGGCCTCGACACCACGCGCATCGCCGGCCGCGGCAATGCCAACGCCCAATTGACCGCGACGGGCAACACCGACGCCGCGATGTTCAAGTCGCTTGCCGGGAAGATAGAGTTCGACGTGAAGGATGGCGCGTTCACCGGCGTGGACCTCTGGTATGAGATCCGCCGTGCGATGGCGCTGTATAAAGGCCAAGGCGCGCCCGCGCGAGATGCAGGCCCCGCGAAAACTGCCTTCACTACGTTAGCGGGGACGGCCGCCGTCGACAAGGGCGTTCTGCGCAACGACGACCTGGCCGTCGATATGAATTACCTCAAGGTGAAGGGAAAAGGAACACTTGCACTCACGACTCAGGCGATTGACTATCGGCTGGTGACGGAGGTGTACAAGCTTCCCGACGAGCCTTCCGCGAGCGGCCTTGCGGAGCTGAAGGCGGCGGAACTCCCGATTACCATCACAGGCACGCTGGCCGACATGAAGGTGCGGCCTGACGTCGAAGGCTATCTCAAGGCCCGCTTCAAGAAGAAAGTGGATGAGAAAGTCGACGCGAAGAAGGAAGAGTTGAAGAGGAAGCTCGGTGACAAACTGAAGGGGCTTCTTGGCCACTGACTAGGCAGGCGCACCCGCGCGGGCGGCATGGCGCGCGCCGCGCGGTGGTCATCAGTGTTCTCGTAATGTTCGCGCGCGCCCGCTGGCGCGCTTCTTGGCGCACCGCTGTTGCGCATTCGCACCGGTGTTTGCCCGCATCCGGAGCGCCCGCCCGGTCGTAAATCAATCACTTGTCCCTCGCGTCCATCTGTTGCGGGTTGGCACGTGGGAATACATTTTGCTTTTAGTCCCTTAACGATGTGAACAATCTTTCGTTGTGACCGTCTTATCGTTACGACTAGCATCGAGGTAGAGGACGATCACGTTCTGTGGCGAAGGATGGATTTAAGTTAATGCCGGAGCTCGTGGCGCCACAGCCGCGACTTCCCGAGATTGCTGCCGACTGCACGGGAGGGAAGGACGATGCCTGCGTTCACTTCTGCTTCTGATCATGACGACCCGGATCCGCTTCGCCGTTCCGATTTCATCGATTCATTGGGCTCTTTCAGCCGCACGCATCGCGCGCAGCGCTGGGAAGGCACCTTCGGCGAGTTCCTGAATCAGATTCTTCCGGTCAATCCGGGCGCCATGGTGCGCTCGTCTCACGAGTACATCTGGGACATGCTGCGCTGGCATGGACGCGATGCCGAAGGCGATGTCGCCGAAGTGGCACGACCCCGCGAGCTGTTCCGCCACGAACTGTTTGGAATAGACGAGCCGCTGACGCGGCTCGTCGAGTATTTCAAGGCCGCCGCCGCCGGCTCCGATGTTGGCCGTCGGCTCTTGCTGCTGCTAGGCCCGCCGTCGGGCGGCAAATCCACCGTCGCGATCCTGTTGAAGCGCGGGCTGGAAGAATATAGCCGCACGGATGAAGGTGCCCTGTACGCCATCAAGGGCTCGCCCTTGCGCGAGAACCCGCTCAACCTGGTGCCCACCAGCCTGCGACCCAAGTTTCGCGAGAGCTACGGGGTGGACATCATGGGTGAGCTCTCTCCCTGGGCCCGCGACTATGTGGAGCGCGAGTTCGATAGCGAGTTCCTGCGCGTGCCCGTAGAGCGCGTGTTCCTCTCAGAGGCTTCCAGGCAGGGCATCGGCACTTACGCCCCTCACGACCCCACTACCGCGGATATCGCAGACCTGGTGGGCTCCGTCGACCTCGCCAAGGTCGCGCAGATCGGCGACGAAGGCGACCCGCGGGCCTGGTCCTGGTCCGGCGCCGTCTATGCCGCGAGCCGCGGGCTGCTCGAGATGATCGAGATCCTGAAGGTGAAGCGCGAGTTCCTCTACCTGCTGCTCACCATGACGCAGGAGAAGAACGTCAAGGTCTCGCGCTTCCCGCTCATTCACCTCGACGAGACGATTCTTGCGCACACGAACCTGGCGGAATTCCATAAGTTCCTGCAGGAAAAGGAGAATGAGGCGCTGCTCGACCGCATGGTCATCATCAAGGTGCCCTACGCGCTGTCGTACAAGGACGAGTCGCGCATCTATCACAAGCTCGTCTCGGGGGCGCCCGCGTTCAGGAACGTGCACCTCGACCCGCATGTGCTGAACCTCGCCTCG
>JBDTUL010000046.1:0-18582 GCA_040007735.1 Gammaproteobacteria bacterium
GTCTGGGCCTCTGTGCGGCGTACCTCCTGCGCGACGGCGCGCCGTCGCCGACGACCCCATGGCCCACTACGCAAAGCGGGCCTGCCTCGCCGCCACGCTCCAGCCAGGACGAGCACAATGACGACGGCCATGACGAAGATCATTGAAGCCCGCGGACTGACGAAGTCCTTCGGCAGCAAGCGCGCCCTCGACGCGGTGAATTTTTCCATCGAGGCCGGCCGCATCGTCGGTCTCATCGGCCCCAACGGCGCCGGCAAGACGACGGCCCTCAAGGCGATCCTGGGTCTCACCCCGTTCGAAGGCGAACTGCGGGTGCTGGGCAAGGATCCCAACAGCCAGCGCAACGAAGTGATGCAGGATGTTTGCTTCATCGCCGATGTGGCGGTGTTGCCCAAGTGGCTGCGCGTCAGCCAGGCGCTGGAATATGTGGCCGGCGTGCACCCCCGCTTCGATCGCGCCCGCGCACAGGAATTTCTGCGCAAAACCGACATCCAGATGAAGAACCGCGTGCGCGAGCTGTCGAAGGGCATGGTCACCCAGCTGCATCTGGCGCTCATCCTCGCAATCGACGCGCGCCTGCTGGTGCTCGACGAGCCGACGCTCGGCCTCGACCTGCTCTTCCGCCGCCAGTTCTACGACACGCTGCTGAACGACTACTTCGACAAGGAGCGCACGATTCTCCTGACCACCCATCAGGTCGAGGAAATCGAGAACCTGCTCACCGACGTCATCTTCATCAACCGCGGCCACGTCGCGCTCGACTGCCCGGTCGAGGAGCTGGGCTCGCGCTTCGTGCAGCTCAATGTGAAGCCGGAGCAGACCGAACGGGCACGCGCGCTCGAGCCGTTCTATGAACGTGAGGTCTTCGGCCGCATCGCCATGTTCTTCGAAGGCCGCACCCCCGATGAGCTGATGCCGCTGGGGGAGACCCGCACCCCCTCGATTGCCGATCTGTTCGTGGCCAAGATGCAGGGAGCACCGGCATGAACGCCTACTTCGTCATGGTTCGACGGGAATACTGGGAGCACCGCGCGTTGTGGGTGCCCCCGCTGATCCTGGCCGGCCTGTATGTGTTGCTGTGCCTGATTCCAGGCGTCGATGTGAGTGGAATCCATATCGATTCGTCGGTCCTCGGCAAGCTTCCGTCGGCGGACTCGACCAGCTTCGCATCGGCCCAGATGCTCTTCACTGTGATCCTGTTCGGCCTGGAGACAATCGTCGCGTTCTACTACCTCAGCGATTGCCTCTACGCTGAGCGTAAAGACCGCAGCATCCTTTTCTGGAAATCCTTGCCGGTGTCGGATGCGGCAACCGTTCTCACGAAGCTGGCGGTCGGCGTGCTGGTGCTACCCCTGGGTGTGTACCTGGTGTCCGTGGTCAGCAACCTCCTCGCCTTCGGCATCCTGTATGCCCGGTTCCACAGCTCCGTGGTGCTCGGGCCCTTCATTCACTGGGATCCGGCCCTCTGGCTGCGTTTGAATGTGTATCTGATTCTGGACGTGCTCGTGATGGCGCTCTGGTACGCGCCCATCGCGGCCTACCAGCTGCTGATTTCCGCGTGGGCCAAGAACAGCGTGTTCCTGTGGACACTGCTCCCGCCGCTGGTGCTCGTGTTCGGCGAGAAGTTCGTGTTCAACACCTGGAACATCGGCGGCTACCTCGTCTACCGCCTCGGCACCGGGCTCAATACCTTCAACACGTCGACGGCGGGCATGTCGACGCACGGCACCGGCCCGTTGAGCCTGGGTGGCAAGTTCTCGCAGTTCAACCTGTTGCCGGTGCTCGGCACCGCCGACATGTGGATAGGCGTGGCCATCGCCGTCGTGTTGCTGTTCGTCACCATTCGCATCCGTCGCTACCGCGACGATAGTTGATACCCATCGGTCCGATAGCAGAGGACCATTAGCCGGAAGTGCTTCGTTAGTAGACAATCCCTCCCAGCACGCACTCAGCGCTGTGGAGGAAACATGTACGAAACGAAAAACGATCTGCCCGAGCGCACCCGAAGCAAGGTCACCAAGCTCCTGAACGAGCGGCTGGCGGATGCCATCGACCTGGGCGGACAGACGAAGCACGCTCACTGGAATGTGAAGGGTCCGAACTTCATCGCGCTCCACGAGCTGTTCGACAAGGTGGCCGAGACCCTCGAGGACCAGATCGACGACATCGCGGAGCGCATCACCTCGCTTGGCGGCACGGCACACGGCACCATCGCCGTGGTAGCGAAGACGACGAGCCTCGCGCCCTATCCCGATGACATCAGCGAAGGCGTAGATCACGTGCAGGCGCTGTCGGCATCGCTGGGCGACTACGGCAAGAAGATTCGCAAAGCAATCGGCCAGGCCGACAAGCTGGAAGACGCCGGCAGCGCGGACCTCTTCACGCAGATCTCTCGCGACGTCGACAAGTACCTCTGGTTCCTCGAAGCGCACCTGCAGGCCAAGCGGTAGTTTGGCGCAGTACCTCACGGCGAGGCGGTCGGCGGAGACGCTCGATCTCGAACTGACGGGCGAGTGGCGCGTGGCCGGGCTGAAGGCGATCGACGCTGAACTGGCGTCGCTCGACCTCGCCGGCGTGCGCCATGTGCGGGTGGCCGCCGACCGGATCGGGGTACTGGATTTCTCGGCGGCATGGCGGCTGCGCCAGTTCCTGGAGCGCGTGCAGCAGCTCGATGGCGAAGTCACCTTCAGCGGCGGTGAGCCGGAGCAGATACGGCTCATCGATGAGACGCTGAAACGCGCGCCCTACAAGGCACCGGCGCCATGCGAAGAAGATGAGATCGAGCCGGTGGCGGCGCTCGGGCGCCACGTGGTGCGGGCCTGGCGGGATGGCCGGACCGCCCTGATTTTCATGGGGCAGGTGGTCGTCACTCTGCTTCGCTGCTTCACCAGTCTCAAGCGGCTGCGGCCGATTTCGATCGCCCGGCATGTGTATGACACGGGCATCACGGCCGTGCCCATCGTGTCGCTCATCGCGTTCCTGATCAGCGTGATCATTGCCTACATGAGCGCGCAGCAGCTCCAGCAGTTCGGCGCCGAAGTCTTCGTGGTGGACCTGGTCACGATCGGCGTCCTGCGTGAGCTGGGCGTGCTGCTCACCGCCATCATCGTGGCGGGCCGCTCCGGCAGCGCGTTTGCCGCCGAGATTGGCGCCATGCGCCTGAACGAAGAAGTGGACGCCCTGAAGGCCACCGGCGTGGACCCGTTCGAAGTGCTGGTCGCTCCGCGCGTCATCGGCCTGGTGATTGCCTTACCGCTGCTCACGGTTATTTCCGACGCTATCGGTCTCGCGGGCGGCGCGCTGCTGTGCCGCTATCTGCTGGATATGCCGCTCACGCAGTACATGGGGCGCGTGAACGAATCGATTGCCTCGACCACGTTCTGGGTCGGCCTGATCAAGGCTCCTGTCTTCGCCGTGCTCATCGCGATGGCCGGCGTGTTCCGCGGCATGCAGGTGAAGGACTCGTCGCGTGAGTTGGGCCGCCTGACCACCGTCGCGGTCGTGCAGGCTATCTTCCTGGTCATCCTGGCGGACGCGCTGTTCGCCATCCTTTTCATGGAGCTGGACATTTGAGCGCCGAGCGCCGGCCAATGGTGGAAGCCGCCGGCATCGTCAATCGGTTCGGCAGCCAGGTGGTGCACGACCATCTCGACATGCAGGTGCTGGAGAACGAAGTGTTCGGCATCGTCGGCGGCTCCGGCACCGGCAAGTCTGTTCTCTTGCGCACCATTCTGGGGCTGCAGCGCCCGCAAGAAGGTGTCATTCGGCTGGAGGGGCAGGACGTCACCCGGCTCTCCGAAGATCAGCTCCGCGGCGTGAAGGCCCGATATGGGGTCACCTTCCAGCAAGGCGCTTTGTTCAGCGCGCTCACGGTGCTGCAAAACGTGCAGTTGCCGATGATCGAGCACGTGAAGCTGCCGGCCAGGATGCGCGATGAGCTGGCGATGCTCAAGGTGCGGCTGGTGGGCCTGCCTGCCGACGCGGCACGGAAGTATCCGAGCCAGCTGTCCGGCGGCATGATCAAGCGTGCCGCGCTCGCCCGTGCCCTGGCGCTGGATCCCCGCCTGCTGTTCCTCGACGAACCCACCTCCGGCCTCGACCCGATCAGCGCCGCGGCGTTCGACGAATTGCTGATGGAGCTGCAGAGCCAGCTCAAACTGACGGTGGTCATGATCACTCACGATCTGGACACGATCTTCCGTACCTGCAATCGTGTCGGAGTGATCGTCGACAAGAAAATGCAAACCGACACCCTCGAAGGCATCGTCCAGCACAAGCATCCATGGATACAGGCGTATTTCCATGGCGAGCGCGCTACGGCCCGATCGAAGGCTCTCGCGTCCGCCCCGGTAGCCCGCGATGGAACGTGAGGCCAACTACGCGGCCGTCGGCGCCTTCGTGGTGCTGGTTGTCGTCATGGCCGTCCTGTTCGTCTATTGGTACTCAGACAGCCGCGAGCACAAGGACTACACGCGTTACGAGGTTTATTTCGAAGGCAGTGTCAGCGGGCTGGAGCGCGGCGCTTCCGTTCGTTACCTGGGTGTGGCTATCGGCCGTGTAGTTGGCATGCGCATAGACCCTCGCGAGTCGAGCCGCGTGCAGGTGCTGGTGGATATCGATTCGACCGCCCCGGTGTCCAAGAAGACGGTGGCCGAGCTCTCCCTGCAAGGTGTCACCGGCCTGTTGTACATGGACCTGATTCAGGACACAGGCACGCGGCGGTTGATCAACCCTGTTCCCAGCGAACACTTTCCCGTCATTCGCTCCGCACGCTCCAGCTTTGACCTGCTGCTGGCTTCGCTCCCGGACCTGGTGGGTCTGGCCAGCGACGTGGCGGACCGGGCCGCGCGCCTGCTCAGCGACAAGAACATCGCCTCAGTGTCGAACGCGCTCGCCAACATCGACAAAGCCAGCTCCTCATTGCCGCAAACCCTGCGGGATGTGCAGTCGCTGCTGGCAGACCTGCGCGGGGCAGCCGATGAGATCAAGTCCGTCGCCCGCAACGCGAACTCGGTGGTCGGTACCGCAGGCCCTGAGGTTGTCTCGGCAATGCAGCGGGTGCGTGTGGTCGCGGATAACCTGGTTCTCACCAGCCAGCGGCTCGACAAGCTCGTTGAAGACAATCGCCAGGACGTGCGCTCTTTCGCACGGGATGGGCTGCCCGAGCTCGAGCGGTTCCTGCGTGAAGGGCGCTCGGCCGCGCGCGAGTTCAGCGAGCTGTCGCGCAGCCTGAAGGAGAATCCCTCACAGATTCTCTACCAGCCGCCGCAGCAAGGAGTCGAGATCCCCCGATGAGCCGCTTCGCCCTGCTTTCGATAGTGTTGCTGGCCGCCGCCGGGTGCTCGGGCGGGCTGCATAGTGACGGCCCGGCGATGCAAATCTATGTTCTGCGTGCCGCTTCAACGGCGAGCAGCACCGCCGATGCCAAGACCGCAGCGGCAGCATCCACGTTGCAGCTTCCGCGTCCTTCTGCAGACCCGGGTCTTTCCACGGAGCTGATCACGCTCGTGCGCACCGACAGGCGAATGGATTACTTCTCCGGCAGCCGCTGGGCCGCGCAGCTTCCGGACATCGTCGAGACGCTTGCCATAGATACTCTGAGGGCGAGCGGCGCATGGAGCGCGGTGCATGAGTCGCCGAGTCCGTTCGTTTCCGAATACGTCCTGCAGATCGACATTCGCCGCTTCGAAGCGGACTACACCGAGGGTGGCGAGGCGCCGAAAGTGCATGTGGTGCTCGATTGCACCCTGGCCCGCCGCGTCGGCCGGGAGCTGGTGACGAATTTCGTAGCGGAAGGCGTGGCTCAGGCCAGCGAGAATCGGATGGGGCCGGTGGTTGCCGCGTTCGAGAAGGCGGCGACTGAGGCGCTGGCGACGCTTGCGGACCGCAGCGCCGTGGCGCTCAGAACCGCGTCGGCCTCAGAAGGTCGATAGCCCGCTCGATTCCATGATTCGGTAGAGCCAGTAATGCGCCTGCGACGGATCGGCGTACACGCCGTATTCGGTGGTGTACTCGATGCCCAGGCCGGCGCGGTTGTTCCACAACGTCTCGAAGTAATCCAGCACCTGAATGCCGAGCGCCGTGTTCCGGGCGGTCTCGATGGCGACATTGGCTTCGAGGTTGTAGTCGCCCAGGTTTCGCCGCGTGAGATTTGCGGAGCCCAGGGTCATCCACAGGCGATCGGCTCCGTAGATCATCACCAGCTTCGTGTGGAACTGCTCGCCGTGCGTACGGTACCAGCGCACGTGAATGGCGCCGTCGCTTGCCGCCACCAGCTCGCTCGCCACCGGGCGGTTCGGTATCCCGGTCTTCTCGTGACCGAACGCATCCTTGTTCGGGTCGAGCACCAGGCGCACGTTCACACCGCGCTCGCTGGCGGCCAGCAAGGCGTCGATGATCTTCCGGTCCGAGATGTAGAACATCGCGATGTCGATGAACTCGCCCCGAACCGTAGAGCTGATTCGATTTACCAGAGCGCTGCGGATGGCGCCTTCGGTGAGCACCTGCGTGCGCACGGCACGCCCGCTGGTAATGGCAGTTGAATCGTCCGGAGGCGCGGCAGGCTGAGCGTCCATCGCAATGACTCCCTGCCAGCCGGAGAACCGCGCCACGTCGAGCTCGCTCTCCAGCAGCGGCGCAAGCGATGCCCCGCGGAGCAGTGCGGCCACATTCGAATGCGCGCTGCTGGCGTCGTGTGGATTCGCCGATGCGACTACACCGACGAGCTGGCCGTTGCCGTCGTCGCCGATGACGACCTTGCGATGGTTGGCCTTGAAGTTGGCCAGCCGCGCCCATGCGCCGAACGACACCTGGCCCGAGTCCTCGTCGAGCGGATTCGGCAGCCAGCTCGAGCCGCCCGCACCGCTGTTCCACCAGCCGATGCCGAGCCGCCACAGGCTCGAGTAGAAAAAGTTTGAGTCGCGGAGGCGGTCGAGATCCGTGACTACTACGTCGATGCCGACGCTGCGGAGCATCTCGAGATCCGGTGAAGGCCGGCCGCCGTAGATGTCGTTGATAGGGTCGGTGATGAACAGCACGCGCAGATCTGGATTGGCGCGTTTCTGCAGCAGCAGCGCGTCGCGAAGCTGGCTCGATAGCGTGCGCACCGGCGTGTCCGACCCCGCAGCACCGCGCTGGCTGTTGAAGAGAAAATAGTCGAGAACGAGGAAGCGACGCGCGGACCGCACGACGGTGAGCACTTCATCGAAGATGGCCTGGCTCATCACCGGGCGTCCGTACGCATCGGCCGCGGTGACATCCGCTATGAAGGAGACGTTGGCGGAGGGCACCTGTCGCCACGGGCTTTCCAGGTGAGTGCCGGAGGGCAATGCTTTGTGAGTTTGCCAGTAGGCGGTGGCCGCCCACAGCGCCAGAAAGCCCCACAACGCGACTCGGCGCCATAGACGGCGCGAACCGTGTGAGGGGGGAGCATCGGCGGCGGCCGACGTGTTCGGCATCGTGGAGGGGGCAGACATCGACCGGTTCGAGAAGGCCTGCCTGATGCGCCTCGTCGCGACCGTCAGTTACGCTGAACGGCTGCTGAGCGAATCGGTATTCGTCAGCAGATGTCCGAAGGGCGCGGTACCGCCGGCCTGCCGCGCCAGCAGCGCGAGCAGTTCTTCGCTTGCGCACGGCTCGCCAAACAGCTTGCCCTGGGCGTAGTGGCAGTTGTGCCGGAGCAGGAATTCCAGCTGGCGCAACGACTCGACACCTTCCGCAACCACATCCATTCCCAGGCTCCGTCCCATATCGATGATGGTGCGAACGATGGTGGCGTCGCCGGCGTCTTCGGCCACGTCCCGCACGAATGACTGATCGATCTTCAGCGTTCCGATGGGGAACTGCTGGAGCGCCGACAATGAGGAGTAGCCGGTGCCGAAGTCGTCGATAGAGAGATGCAGGCCCATGGCATACAGCTCATCCAGCAGCCGCACGGTGCGCTTCGCGTCAGCCATCAGTGTGGTCTCGGTGATTTCCAGCTCGAAGCAGGTGGGCGAGACGCCATGACGGCGGAACACCGACCGGCAGCGAAGGATGAAGCTCGCCTGGCGCAGCTGCTTCAGCGACAGGTTCAGCGAGACACGGCCCGGGTCACCCACTTCGCCCTGCATGTGCCGGTAATCCAGGCACACGCGGTTCAGCACCCACTCGCCGATGTCCAGGATGAGGTTGGTTTCTTCGGCCAGCGGAATAAACAGCGACGGCGGAATGTCCCCGTGGCCCGGCAGTCTCCAGCGCAGCAGCGCTTCGGCGCCGATGATCTTGCCGGAGCGCAGGTCGACCTTCGGCTGGTAGCGAATGACCAGCTCGTCCCGCTCGAGGGCGCGTCGCAGCTTGCTCTTCAGCATGAGCCGCTCGACGGCGGCGGCGTTCATCTCGGGGGAGTAGAAGGCGAACGTGTTGCCGCCGTTCTGCTTCGAGTAATACATGGCCGCATCGGCGTTACGGATGAGGTCGATGACGTTCTCGGCGTCCCGCGGGCAGAACGCTATGCCGACGCTCGCGGTGAGGAACACCTCGTGCTGGTTCAGCTGGAACGCGCGACACACGTCCGTGAGGATGGAGCGCGCCAGGTGCGCGATGGGGCCGCGGTTGTCGGATTCCGCCGGCAGCCCGTCGACGAACAGCGCGAACTCATCGCCCGCGAGGCGCCCAATGATAGTGTCCTTCGGCAGCGCGCGCGTGAGGCGCTCCGCCAGCACTTCGAGCACACGATCGCCCGAGCCGTGACCGAAGGTATCGTTCACTTCCTTGAAGCGATCCATGTCGAGATACAGCAGCGCCACCGATTGCCCGCTGCGCAGCCCGCGCGCGATCGCCTGTTGCAGCAGGTGCTGGAACTGCATGCGGTTCGGCACTTTCGTCAGTGCGTCGTACCGCGCGAGGTAACGAATGCGGCGTTCGGCGCGCTTGCGGTCTGTGATGTTCCGCGCGACGAAGATGTTGCCCTGGAACTGCGGATCGTCAGTAGCGATCTGCGAACCGGTGAGCGACACGGGAATGGTCTGGGCGTTGCGGGTGCGCACGACCGATTCGCGGGTTTCCTGAGCGGCCTGCAGCAGGTCGAAATCGGCGCGCTCGCGCTCGTCCAGGATGGCTGCGATGCCCTTGCCGAGCAGTTCTTCTTCGGCATACCCGAGCATCTTCAACGCGGCGAGGTTGGCCGTCTTGATGACACCATCTGGCGACGTGACGAACACGGCGTCCGTCATGCTGTTGAGCACGCTCGTCAGATAGTTCTTGTTGATGGTGGTCTGGCGGAGCTTGCCGCGCATGCGTTCGAGCGCGTGCTGCAGGTCGCCCAGCTCATCCCGCCGGACGATATCCAGCGGCCGTGTGTAGTCGCCCTGGCCGATGCGATCGGCACTGCGGATGAGCGCCGTGATGGGCTGTTCGAGCTTGCGCCCCGCGCGCCAGCCGATGGCGGCGCCGATGAGCGCGCCGAACAGCGCGAGGATGCCGGCGAACGTGAGCGCGGTGCGCAGATCGTTCCGACTCACATCTTTCACGCGCTCGAGGATGCCGGGGCCGCCCGCGGGCACCGCCTGACGCAACACTACGCGCACTTCGCCGAGCGTCTTCGGCGTGGCGGCGCCGGGAATGCTCTCGACCATGGCCCGGATCGATTCCACGCCCTGAAGCTGCAGCGAATCCGGAGGAGCCGAACCTTCCCGATGCCACTGGAAGAGCACCTCGCCGGATGTATTTCTAACCGTGAGCGCTGCAACTGAAACGTCTTCAGTGAACGTCTGCATGCGGCGCGCGAGCGCATCACTATCAGACGGATCCATGAGCGTGGCGCTGTTTTCCGCCGCATGGCGCGCGGTAGAGTTCGCGCGTGCCTGCAGCTCGAGCGCTACGCGATCGCGTGCATAGCCTTGTGCAAGTGCGCCAAGCTGCCGTGAGTCCTGGCGATGTTGCCAACCGAGGAGCGCCATGACGACCAGCGTGCCGAGCAGGACGGCAACGAAAGCGGCGGCGGCGTATTTCAATTTGAGGCTGACGGTATTCACGCTCGTAGCCTGCGACTTCCGCGAAGTAGCCGGCTATCCCCTTTGATTCTGCATGGAATACTACCCCCGGCCCGCGGCCTTAGGCCACCTGAATAATGGTGTAATCACGTCGCTCTGAGGCGACGACAAACCGGACTCACTGTGAAATGAACCCCGCGATCCTCAGTTCGTTCCAGCTCACCGGGCGCGTGGCGACCCACGTGCGCGAGGTGCCCGAGCTCGGCGCGAGGCTCCATGCCGACGTCGTCGAACCGGCATTTAACATGCGCGCGGCGGCGGCGGCGGCAGGCCTCGATCTCGCCATCGTCTCGAGCTTCCGGGATTTCGACCGCCAGGTCCTGATCTGGAACGCCAAGTATCGCGGCGAGCGTCCCCTGCTCGACCGCGGCGGCCGCCTGCTGAATGCGGCGGATCTCGATGACTCCACGCGAGTTGATGCCATTTTGCTGTGGTCGGCGCTGCCGGGCGCGAGCCGCCACCACTGGGGTACGGACATCGATGTGATCGACCGCCGGGCCGTCGCGGCCGACTATCGTCCACAGCTCACCGTGGATGAATTTTCGGGCGGGGGGCCGTTTGCGCAGCTGAACGCATGGCTCGGTGCGAACCTCGGCAACCACGGTTTCTTCCGGCCGTACACGACTTATCTGGGGGGCGTGCAGCCCGAGCCCTGGCATCTGAGCTATGCGCCGGTGGCGGTGCCGGCGCTCCAGCACCTGTCACTGGAGGTGCTGTACGAGGCGATCGAGCGGAGTGAAATCTTGGGTCGCGACCACGTGCTGGCGCGGCTGCCCGGGATTCACGCGAAATATGTCATGGCTGTGGATTCGGGCTGAGCTGCCACTCGGGATCGGGAGCCCTCAATCGCCGGGCGGCTCGGAATGATTTTTTCTCTTCGAGAAAGAAAACAGAAGAATGACTCCAGGCGGGCTTCGGCCTGCGCCCGGCGCGGAATCATTTTTTCTTTATCTCTTGACAAAGAAAACAAAAAAACGGGATTCCGAGCCGCCCGGCGATTGAGGGCTGCCGGCCTGCGGCCGGCGAAAAGAATCAGCGATTCGACCAGGCTTTCTTGATGTACCCGAGCATCAGGCCACGCATGGTGGTCATGGGGTCGGGCAGCACGGCGAAGATAGGCGGGTTTCGCCGCAGCAGCCGCCAGTTCTCGCTGCGGAGAATCTGGCGCAGATATTCGACGTTGCGGTCGATGGCTTCGACGTACGGGTTGCGGCCACCGTAGAGCACTTCGAGGTATCGATAGACGGCGCTGAATTCGCCATCGAGGCGCTTCGTGCGCACTTCCGCCACGAACTCGGGCGTCTGCCTCAGCAGGTCGAGCCCCGAGGCGTATTTCACTTCGCGCCCGCCGTTCGCAGCCATCGGCAGCGCGACGCCTCCGAGCACGAATTCCGCGTAGAGCCGGTCGCGGCACTTCTCGAGATAACAGCGATCGGACATCTGCGCGATCATGTCCGCAGTGCCGATCATGTGGCCGAGTTTGATGTCGCGCAGGTCAGTGACTTTGATCTTGGGAAACGGGACTTCGTAGCCCGTGAAGTGGACGATTTCACTGGCAACCGTTGACCACGATGCGAGTGTGGTGTTGGGCAGGTATTCGGCCAGGAAGCGGGCGCCGCGCGAAACGTGCGTGCGCGTGAATTCTGCGCCGTTGCGCGAGGCTTCGTCTTCGCCCACGCGGCGCAGGTAGCCCACATCGTGAAAGAGCGCGATCACGAGACCGGCCACCGCGCGCTCGGCGCCCATGCGCTGCTCCGGCGACACCTGCCGCTCGTAGCCCACCATCATGCGCGCCAATGCGAGAGTGATATCGAGCGTGTGCTGACGGTCGTGATAAACCGTGTCGACGCCGAAGTAGCCTGGAAATTTGCCCGCGAAAAGTTGTTCGAAATGCTCGAACGCTTTGCTCAGCTCGCTATGGGGCGCGCCGGGCCATTGCTCGCGCACGAGATCTTCGACCGCAACCTGCACGGCCGCCGTCGAGCTCACTTGCACGGTGTTGGTAACGTCGAAGTCGTTGCGCCGCGCGCTTGTCATTATTTGATGCTCGATGCGCGACTGTCGGTGGCGTCGGCTTCCCCATACGAGGCATCAGAAGTCTAGGGCACCCCCCCGGCGCAAACCAGCGACGGGGTGCACACTTTGGGGGGTATTTCGGAAGCTACTGACGTGCCGCCCGGGTTTACCGAACTGCTGTCGAATCGCCCGCGCCATTTCCGTTCAGTAGATGCGCAGGCCGCCGTATTTGGCGCGAATGCGCCGGTCGAGCATGCGCCAGCCGAGCAGAAAGCCCAGTGCCAGCGCAACCAGCGAGGAGCCCAGCGCCCACAGCCAGGTGGGCCGGTTGGGCGTATGCGAGTTTCCCCCGAACAACGGCGGCGCCCCATCGGTTGTTGGTTCGGCGGCCGCTGTTTCCACTGGCGTGGGCTGCTCGACAGGGGCAGGGACAGCGGCCGGCATGGGCGCGGGCGCTGGCTGGGGTTGTGTGCGAGCGGGAGACAAACTGGGCGCGCGTTTTGCCGCGGCAAGATCCGCCTCGAGCTGGGTTTTCTCCTTACGCGCGCGCTCCAACTCTTCGGAGCGCGTGTCCAACTGCAGTTGCAGCGGCAGGTCCGCCGAGAGATACGACGCCTTGACCCACCCTTCATCGCCCGAAGGCAAGCGCACGTGTGCCTGATCGCCATCGCGATCGAGCAGCTCGACCTTGTCGCCGCTCTTGATCTGCGCGACGCGCTCGCCCGTGCCGTCTGCCGCGGCGTTCACCGTGACATACAGCTGCTCGATGACATAGCGCGTTTCGGCGTGCACGCACGGGGCGACACACGCCAACGCCAGCGCCGCGAACCGGATTCTCGCGTTCAAGCGGCTTGTTCGCCCGAAGCCGAGATGCCGTGCTGTTTCAGGAGCGCGGCGACGTCAGGCTGCCGCCCGCGAAATTCCACGAAGGCATCGAGGGGGTCACGGCTGCCGCCGCGCACGAGAATGGATTCCAGGAAGCGTTGCGCCGTGGCGTGGTTGAACACGCCGGTTTCTTCGAATGCCGAGAACGCATCTGCGGCCAGCACTTCGGCCCATTTGTAGCTGTAGTAGCCGGCCGCGTAACCGCCCGCAAAAATGTGGCCGAAGCTGTTGGGGAAGCGGTTCCAGTCCGGCACCGGCACCACGGCCACTTCGCGGCGCACGTCGCCGAGAATCTCGCGAATGCGGCCGCCTCGCGCCGGGTCGTATTCCGCGTGCATGCGGAAGTCGAACAACGCGAATTCGAGCTGCCGCATCATCTGCAGGCCCGCGTGGAAGCTGCGGGTAGCAATGAGCTGAGACTGCATGGCCGTGGGAAGCGATGCGCCGGTCTGAACGTGTTGGGAAATTCGCTGCAGAACATCCGGGTGCCAGGCGAAGTTTTCCAGGAACTGGCTGGGCAACTCCACCGCATCCCACGCCACACCGTTGATGCCGGCGAGGCTCGGGTAGTCCACGCGCGTGAGCATGTGGTGCAGGCCGTGGCCGAATTCGTGGAAGAGGGTTACGACGTCATCGTGGGTGAGCAACGCCGGGCCACTATCGTTTGGCGGCAGCACGTTGCAGACGAGGTACGCCACCGGAAGCGCGGACCCGGTAGGAAGCTGCTTCCGGCCGACGCATTCGTCCATCCAGGCGCCGCTTCGCTTGTTCTTGCGGGCGTAGGCGTCGAGATAGAAGCTGCCAACCGGGCGGCCCGCGGCGGTCTCGATATCGAAGAAGCGCACATCCGGATGCCAAACCGGCGCGCCCGGGTGTTCCTTGATGCGCAGCTGAAACAGTCTCTCGGCGGTTTGAAACAACCCCTGCAGAACGTGAGGCAGCGGAAAGAACGGGCGCAGCTCTTCCTGCGAAATGGAGTACAGGCTGCGCTGCATGCGTTCGGCGTAAAAGCCGACATCCCAGGCGTCGAGCTTGCGGCCGGCGAATGCTTCGAGCTCCGCGAACTCCTTCTGCGCCGCCGCCCGCGCCGAATGAGCCAGCTGCTTCAGGAATTCGATCACTTCACCGACGCTGCGCGCCATGCGCGTGGCGAGGGCGTAGTCCGCATAGCTCGGGAAGTCGAGCACCCGCGCTGCTTCGTGGCGCAGGCGCAGAATGTTTTCCATGACCGCGGAGTTGTCCCAGCGCCCGGCGTTCGGGCCACGGTCCGAGGCGCGAGTGGTCCACGCTTCATACACCGCGCGACGTAGCGGCTGATGCTCCGCGTCTGTGACCACCGCCACGTAGGTGGGTTGGTCCAAAGCGAGCACCCAGCCTTCCACTTTCTTCTCGACGGCACGTCGGCGCGCCTGCTCGACGATGCCTTCGTTCAGGCCTCGCAGATGCGTGGCATCCGTGACGTGATGGGTCCAGCCGTTGGTGGCATCCAGCACGTTCTCTTCGAACTTTGCCTGCAGCTGGGTGAGCTCGAGCATGATCGCCTTGAAGCGATTCTTGCGCTCCGCGTCCAGGCCGACGCCGGCGAGGCGGAAATCACGCAACGCGTGCTCCACCACGCGACGCTCCACGGGGCCAAGGGCAGGGCCTTCGTGTTTGGAAATGCCTTCATAGGCGCGATAGAGCGGCTCGCTCTGCGAAAGGTCTGTCTGATACGCGGAGAGGAGCGGCAGGCACGCGTTGTAGCTGACGCGCAGCGCCTCCGAATTGAGTACAGCGTTCAGGTGGCTGACGGGCGACCAGACGCGTGAGATTCGGTGGTGCAGCTCTTCCAGTGGTTCGACCACCGCCGCGAATGTGGGCTTGCCAACCGCCACGAGCTCGTCGATCCGCGCCCGGCTGGCCGCCAGAACGGCCCGCACGGCAGGCTCCACGTGCTCGGGCCGAATGCTGGCAAAGGCCGGCAAGGATTCACTCGCGAGCAATGGGTTTTCCATGGAACCTCGGCCGCACCAAGCAGGACCGGCATTCTAATCGCTCCCGGGGCCTGCCATGTAACATGGCGGCTCGCATGGATTCTGTGGGGTTGAAAGGTGGCGGACGACTACGATCTGGCGGTCATCGGCGGCGGCAGCGGCGGGCTCGCCTGCGCCCGGCGGGCGGCTGAATACGGCGCCCGGGCGGTGGTCATCGAGTCCGGGGCGCTGGGCGGCACCTGTGTGAACGTCGGGTGCGTACCGAAGAAGGTCATGTGGAACGCGGCCCAGCTGGCCGATGCTCTCGGCGATGCCCAGGGCTACGGCTTCCAGGTCTCGCTTGCGGGTCACGACTGGAGTGCCCTCAAGATCAAGCGGGATGCCTACGTCGCCCGCCTGAACGGCATCTACGAGCGCAACCTCGCCAACAACAAAGTGGATCTGATCCGCGGCTACGCGCGGCTCACCGGCCCCACGAGCCTCGACGTCGCCGGGCGCGAGGTCAACGCCCGCAAGATCGTCCTCGCCACCGGCGGCCGGCCGATGCTGCCGCCGATTCCCGGCGCCGAGCTGGGCATCACGTCGGATGAATTCTTCGAACTGACGGCACGGCCGCAGCGGGTAGTGATCATCGGCAGCGGCTACATCGCGGTAGAGCTGGGCGGCATCTTTGCCGCGCTCGGCTCGCAGGTCACGGTCGTCATTCGCGGCGAGTCGGTGCTGAAGCATTTCGACGCCATGCTCGGCGCGGGCTGCATGAAGGCCATGCGCGAAGAAGGCGTCGAGTTCGTCACCAACACCTGGCCCGAGGCGATCGAGCGCGTCGGCGATGCTCTGGAGCTGGTCGTCGGCAACGGTCGGCGCCTGCCCCCGGCAGACTGCATTCTGTGGGCCATCGGCCGCGCGCCCTGTGTGGATGATCTGGGGCTCGACGCGGCCGGCGTGAAGCTGGACGCGTACGGCTTCATCGCCGCCGATGAATATCAGGCCACGAACGTGGATGGCATTTATGCGATCGGTGACGTTACTGGGCGCGCGGCGCTCACCCCCGTGGCGATCGCGGCCGGCCGGCGCCTGAGCGACCGCGTTTTCGGCGGCCAGACGAATCGCCGGCTCGACTACGAAAACATCGCCACGGTGATCTTCAGTCATCCGCCGATCGGCACAGTAGGCTTGAGCGAGGCCGCTGCGCGTGCCCAGTACGGTGACGAAGTTGAAGTATTCGTCTCAGGCTTCGTGCCGATGTATCACGCGCTGACCACGCGCAAGGTTCGCGCGGAAATGAAGCTGATCACCGCTGGCAAGGAACGCCGCATCGTGGGTGCTCACGTCATTGGCGCGGGAGCAGACGAGATGCTTCAGGGGTTTGCAGTGGCCATACGCATGGGCGCCACCAAAGAGGATTTCGACGACACCGTCGCCATCCACCCAACCAGCGCGGAAGAATTCGTCACGATGCGTTGAGCGCCGCGCGTTCGCGCAATGCTTCGAGCACCGGCGCCGTCTGCGGCCGCACGCCGCGCCACAAGTGAAACGACTCTGCCGCCTGCTCGACGAGCATTCCCCAACCCTGCAATGCGCGGGCGCAGCCGTGCTCGCGCGCCCACTTGAGAAAAGGCGTTTCGCTGCGGCTGTAGGCCATGTCGTAGCAAACCGTGTGCGGCTGGATGACGCTGGCCGGTATGGCGGGCAACTCGCCGGTGAGACTGGCGGAGGTTGCGTTGATCACCAGATCGTAGCCCCCGCTGCCGTCCGCATTGAGGCCGATGTCATCGAAGCCGCAGCCGCGAATGGATCCCAGGTCTGCGAAGTCTGCGGCGAACGTGCGAGCGCGCTCCGCCGTGCGGTTCGCGATGACCAACGCTGCGGGCTGGAGCACCAATAGAGGTGCGACTACCCCGCGCGTGGCACCTCCCGCCCCCACTATCAGCACGCGGCGGTTCGCCAGATCAATGCTGAGGTTATCCCGCAGGTCGTGCACGAGACCTGCGCCATCTGTGTTGTCGCCGAGCAGCCGGTTGTCTCGCTGGAGCGCGAGCGTGTTGACCGCCCGGGCGCGCTCGGCGCGCGGCGTGAGCTGGTTTGCGAGGTCCGCGGCCGCCAGCTTATGTGGCACAGTGACGTTGAGCCCACGCCCGCCGCGGGAGAAGAACTCCAGCGCGTAGTTGCGAAATTCGTCGGGCCCGACATCATGCAGGCGATAGACCAGCGACTCCCCGGTCTGGCGCGCGAACAGGCCATGGATGAACGGCGACCAGCTGTGGGCCACCGGGTGGCCCACGACGCCATACTGGTCCGGCGGCGCGTTCAGGGGACGGCTCCAGGCACCCGACCGAGGTCCGGCTGAAAAAACGCGAAGTTCATGGCAATGTGGGTCGTTAGAGGCCGGTCTTATACATGATTCAATCACGCCCTGACGAGAGCGGAGCGCGCCTGGGAGATGCATTCGACCGGCTTCTCGAGTCCTTGCGTCCCGACCTGCTGCGCTTCGCGTACTGGTTGGCGCGCGACCGCTCGGTTGCCGAAGACGTCGTGCAGGAAGCCATGTTGAGAGCATGGCGTGCACGACAGGAGCTCAAGGATGCAGCTGCCACACGGCAATGGCTGCTCACTATCGTTCGTCGCGAACATGCGCGGCTCTACGAGCGCAAACGGCTGGTCACCGTGGACCTGAGCGACGTCATCGCCCGTGAAGATGTGGCGCTGGCCCGCAATGGCGAGGGCGAGATGCTCGATCTGCAACGCGCGATTCTTCGGCTTCCGGATGACTACCGCGAGCCGCTCGTCATGCAAGTGCTCGGCGGGTATTCCACCGCCGAGATCGCAAAGGAGATGAATTTGTCGACCCCTGCCGTGCTGACGCGGTTGTTCCGCGCCCGCAACCGCTTGCGCGAAATCTACGGTATGACGCCCGTAGCGGATTGCGAGAAGGCCGAGGTCGCGCCATGAAGTGCGCGGATGCGCATCTGGCCATCGGCGCCGAGCCGCAATCGATCACCCCCGAGCTCGAGCGGCATCTGCTCGAGTGCGCGTCGTGCACGGAGTATCGCCGTGAAATGCTCGCGCTCGACGAGAACATTCAACGCGCGCTGAAGCTCGATCTTGCGGCGTTCGAGAAGGTGGTTCCCTTTCCCTCGCCCGTGCGTCGTGTCGCGGAGTTGCCAACCCCTTCCGTTCAGCGAGCCTCGTCACGCACCGCCGGGAACCAGTGGGCGCTCGCCGCCAGTGTGCTGTTCGCGCTGGGGGTGATGTTCGTTCTGTGGGGCGCGCTGCCGCGCCACTCGTTGGCGGCGGATGTGGTGGCTCACGTCATCAGCGAACCTGTACCGAAGCGCCAGAGTGTTCCGGTGCCTCCGGCAACCCTGGCGGGCGTGCTCGAGAAGGCTCACCTCAGGATGGACCCGTTGCCGGGCCAGGTGACGTTCGCGCAAACGTGCTTCTTGCGCGGCCGACTCGTGCCTCACTTCGTGGTTCGCACGGACAAGGGACCGCTCACGGTGCTCATTCTTCCCAACGAGCACGTGAAGGCTGCGGAGCGTTTCAGCGAAGGCGGCTACACCGGCATTCTGTTGCCCGACGAAGGCCGGGGCAGCATCGCTGTACTCAGTCGCCAGAACGTGGATGCGGAGCAGCCGGCGCGCGAAATTCTCGGTGCGCTGAATTCGAAACTGCCCTAG